>NZ_QOAY01000129.1:0-203 GCF_003314775.1 Microbacterium sp. H6
CCCACCACTCCGCCCACGGATCCCACACAGCCGCCGGCGTGATCATCTGACGAGATGGCATCGTCTGGCACAGAGCCCTCGACTCCTGTCGGGGGCTCTGTGCTGTTCCGGCTGGTTCTCCACCCGCAGCGCCCGCTAACGTGGACGATATGCTTTCGTCCCCGTACCGCGCAGGCACCCCCGGTCACATCTTGCTTCTCGGC
>NZ_QOAY01000129.1:240-9911 GCF_003314775.1 Microbacterium sp. H6
TTCTCGCGGGCTCGCTGCCTTCGTCGGCGGCTCCGGACGCACGAGCGTGATCGCGGTGTACGTGACTTCTACTACGATGTGTTGTGAGTATCCTGCGACCGTCCGACCCGCCGCAGGCCCATCGGAGGCAGCACGTGGCTGAGACGAAGACGCAACGGATCACGGTTGCGCAGCGCACGCTGCTGCTCTCCTGGTCCGGTATCACCGATCAGGGGCGCCGTCGCGAGACGAACCAGGACGCCTTCTTGGCCGACTATCCGCTGTTCATCGTCGCAGACGGCATGGGCGGCCATGCCGGTGGCGAGATCGCGAGTCAGAGCACGGTGTCGCGCCTCCAGGCCATCGTCTCGTCGGGGAAGGTCGATCGCCCGTCGATCGAGAGCGCACTCGAGCTGGCTGTCGGCGACATCGCCGACCACCCCGAGACCACCGACGAGGGCACGGGCACCACGCTCACGGGCGTCTACCTCGATACCGAGGGCGACGAGGCCCAGTGGATCGCCTTGAACATCGGCGATTCCCGCGTCTACCTCCTTCGGGACGACAAGCTGGTGCAGATCACGACGGATCACTCGGTCGTGCAGGAACTGATCACGGCAGGCAAGCTCAGCCCGGAGGAAGCCGAAGGGCACCCCTACAGCAACGTCATCACCCGCGCGGTGGGAGCGAGCGAACTCACGGCGCCGGACTACGTCTCCATCGACGTGCGACCCGGTGACCGGTTCGTCGTCTGCTCCGACGGGCTCACCAAGGAGCTCACCGACTACGGGATCCAGCACTTCCTCCGCGAGCACGACGACCCGGGGGCGGCCGTCGATGCGATGCTCGCGGCGGCCCTGGAGAACGGCGGTCGCGACAACGTGACGCTCATCATCGTCCAGGTAACGTCTGAGGACGACTCCTCCTCCCCGATCGAGGACACCGCTCAATAGTGTCCTGAGGCTGTGGAGACTGCTCGACCACGGCCTGCGATGCGATCGACTCGAGGGCATGGATTCCCTCCCGATCGCCTTGCCGTCCGCGCAGGCACCACATCACCGCGCTCCTGTGCCGTTCCTGGCCGCTATCGTGCCGATCGCCGCCGGCGTGGTGCTGTGGTCGATCTCGGGCTCGCTCCTGGCTCTGTGCTTCGCGGCACTGGGGCCCCTGATGATCGGGGCATCGCTGGTGGACGCGGCTCGCCTCCGGCGTCGGGAGCGGCGACGCGGAGAGCAGAAGATCGAGGAGGGGTGGGCCACGGCGGAGGCCGAGCTGGTCCGCCGCCACAGCGAGGAGCGCAGGGCGCTGTGGCAGCGCCGCCCTGACACCGCGACCTGCATCGTGCGATCCCCGCTTCGAGGAACGCAACCCGTCGATGAGGAGACCTGGGTCGTCGTCGGCTCGGGCCCGACAGCGAGCGAGGTCCGTTGCACCGGGGGCGAAGATGAGCGCGGACGAGCCTTCCGCGAACGATGCCGTGTCATCGACGCCTCGCCCGTCGTCGTGCCTTTGGGGGGAGGGATCTGTCTCAGAGGAGCGGGTCCGCTGACGGCCGCCGCCGCGCGAGCTCTGATCCTGCAGCTGTGTCTACGCTTCGGGTCCGCGCAGTTCTCGCTCGTTCCGACAGGTGGCGTCGACCTCCTCGAGGTCGATCTCGTCGGCTGGGGACTCGGCGGCCTGCCCCATGCGAGACGGACTCGTCGCAGGGCGTTCCGGCTGGGGGTCGGGCCCTGCGCCGGGGAGAGACCGGACGCGGACGCGCTGATCTGCACAGCCGCTCCCGGTGAGGAGGTGCCGGAGGGTGTCACGACGGTGATCGACATCGTGGAGCCGGGTCTCGCAACGCTGCGTACGGCGAGCGGGACGACAGCCGTCGCCGTCGAGTTCCTCTCGTCGAGGCAGGCCGAAGTGCTGTCCAGCGAGATCGCGCACCGGGGTGACGAGGCAAGCGCGCCTCCCGATTCGGTGGCGCTTCACGAACTCGAACAACCCCACGAGGTTGAAGGGCTGGCGGCGGCGATCGGCCGGGGCGAGCGGGGGAGCATCGTGGTCGACATCGTCGACGACGGTCCTCACGCGCTCGTGACCGGCATGACGGGGACGGGGAAGAGTGAACTGCTCGTGAGCTGGGTCGCAGCGATGGCATCGGTACACGGGCCGGACCGGGTGACCTTCGTCCTCGCGGACTTCAAGGGCGGCACCGCGTTCGAGCCGCTGCGTGCACTTCGGCATGTCGTCGCCGTCATCACGGATCTCGATGACGCGGGGGCACGACGTGGCGTCTCCAGCCTCACGGCGGAGCTCCGCCGACGGGAGGCACTGCTCGCGGCGGCGGGTGCTCGCGATGTGCGGGAGGTCTCGATACCGAGGCTGGTGATCGTCGTCGACGAGTTCGCAGCGCTGCTCGCGGAGCACGCCGACCTGGGCGCGGTCTTCACCGATATCGCCGCCCGTGGCCGTGCGCTCGGCATGCATCTGATCCTCGGCACGCAGCGAGCTTCCGGTGTGGTCAGAGATGCCCTGGCGGCGAACTGCCCCCTTCGCATCAGCCTCCGCGTGAGCGACGCTGCCGACAGCCGGCTGATGCTCGGCAGCGAGGCGGCAGCAGCGCTCCCCGGGGACCCGGGATCACGGGGGCTCGCTCTGGTGCGGAGACCGACGGACCAGGAGGCCCTCGCTCTGCGGGTCGCCCTGACGGAGGCATCCGACCTCCGAGAGGTGGCGAAGCGATGGGCGGCAGGAGGTCAGCCGTCCAGTCCCTGGCTGCCGTCGTTGCCCTCGCTTCTCCCACTCGGTGAGCTCCTCGGCGAGGCCGGCGTGGGGTCCGACACCGTGGTCATCGGACGCGCTGACGACCCCGACCGGCAGGCGCAACCTCCGGTTCTCCTGCAATGCGGGCGCGAACGGGGGATCGCGGTTCTGGGCGGGCCCGGCTCCGGCCGAACCACACTGCTGAGGACTGTGGCAGCCCAGTGCGATGACACCTCATGGATGTCCGGCGATGCCGAGGAGGCGTGGGATCTGCTCTCCGCATGGGCGGACGGCAGCCGGCGACCTCCGACCGTGGTTCTCTGCGACGATGTCGATGTGCTGGTGGGGAGCCTGCCGCCGGAGTACGGCCATCAGCTCGTCCAGCGCTGGGAGCAGGTGCTTCGCACGGCCCACGGCACGACCTTCGTGGTGACCGCGGCCAGGGCGAGCGGCGCCTGGGGACGTATGCTCGATCTCCTGCCGCGTCGCGCGCTGCTGCGTATGTCGACGAAGCTGGAGCATCTGGCGGCAGGAGGCGAGCCGTCCGGATTCCTTCGTGATCGTGCTCCGGGGCGCGCGAGGATCGGCGATCAGGAGGTTCAGCTGGCGTGGGCCGACGAAACGGAGTCCCATCGGCCCACGGACCAGACGGCAGCGGTGTGGCGGCCGACGTCCGCGCTCACAGCGATCGTCACCGCCGGGGCTCAGGAGGTCATCGCCCGTCTGCGTCGCGCGCATCCGGACTGCGAGGTGAGGGAACCGGGGGCGGAGCCGGCGGAGACGGATCGGCCGTGCGTCGTGGTGGGCGATGCGGAGGCTTGGCAGCGGAACTGGACACTCTGGCAACGGGTGCGATCCCTGGGCGAGGTCCTCATCCGCTGCGAGCGTCCGGCTGATCTCCGCCAGTTGATCGGCGCCCGCGAGTTGCCCCCGTACGCCCGTCCGCATGCGGGTCGAGCGTGGTCCGTGATCGGGGCTGAACTGCCACGAAGAGTGCACGTGGCCGAGCTGTCGCCGTGAGGAGCTCTGGGAGGTCGGAGGTGGGGCTCCCGGTCAGATGCCCGCACCGGGGCGGATGGCACCGACGTCGGCGCCGCCGCCGAGCACAGTGAGGGGGAGAGCCTCGCCGAGGGCGGCCACATCCGCATCGGTCAGACCGCCCGCGCGCGCCAGGAGGGTGGCGGCCACGATCGTCGAGGCACGAGTCGCGCCGTCGAGCATCTTCAGAGCCACCGTCGTCCCGTTCGGGGCGACCATGACCATGACGCCCTCGGCGCCGTGCTTCGTGAACACGCCCAGCTTCTCCGTCGCGATCGTGTCAGGGCGACCCGGGCCCTCGATCGTCCACGGGTTCTCCCGTACAGCGCGAACCAGGGAACCGGCGACTCGATGCAGGGCGAACGGCGAGCGGTCGGACGCCGTTCCGATCCGATGGATCGCGCGTGCGAGACCGGTCAGGGTCGTCGCATGTACGGGCGCGCCGCACCCGTCGATCGCGGTGTGCGCGATCTTCTCACCCGTGAGGCGCTCGACGACGTCCCTGATGTGCTGCTGCAACGGGTGGGCGGGGTCGAGGTAGCCGGCGGTGGGCCAGCCGGTCGCGACACAGGCGCGGAGCATCGCGGCGTGCTTGCCCGAGCAGTTCATGCGCACGCGCGTGGGCTCACCGTGCTCGCGCACGAGTTCATCGCGCGTCGAGGAGTCGCTCGGCCACGACGCGGGGCAGCCCAGGTCGTCCTCTGTCAGTCCGCCCTCTGTGAGGATGTCGCGCACCACGGACGCATGCCGATCGGTGCCGACATGGCTCGCCGTCGAGAGCGCGAGCTGTTCGCCCTCGAGGACGGCGCCCGCCGTGACGCAGGCGATCGCCTGCAGCGGCTTGAGGCTCGAACGCGGCAGGATCAGGGCGTCGGCGTTGCCGTGTCGGGCGACGATGTCGCCGTCGGGGGAGAGGACGACGGCCGCGCCGGCGTGGCGGGATTCGACGAATCCGCTCCGCTCGACGACGGCGAGTTCCACGGAATCCTGAACGGTGAGAGTCTCCAGCACCCGTCAACTCTAGCTCGGCGTGCGAGGCTGCTCGCGTCGCGTCGGACGAGCCTGACAGACTGGTCGCATGGCAGAGACCAGTCCTCGCACTCTCGGCGAACACCGCTATGCGCTCACATCGACCTGGACCGGCAACACCGGTGCCGGGACAACGGGATACCGCGACTACCGACGCGATGTGACGATCGAGATCGAGGGCAAGCCCGATCTCCTCGCCTCCGCGGACAAGCCCTTCCGCGGCGACGCGTCACGCTGGAATCCGGAGGACCTGCTGCTCGCGTCGCTCTCCGAGTGTCACCTGCTGTCTTACCTCCACGCGTGTGTCACGGCCGGCGTCGTGGTGGTGTCCTATCGCGACCGGGCGACAGGAATGATGCGCGAGGACGGAGCGGGCGGAGGATCGTTCGTCGAGGTGATGCTGCATCCTGAGGTCGTCGTCGCCGAGGAGTCGATGATCGAGGCTGCGGAACGCGCCCACACCCAGGCGAACGAATGGTGTTTCATCGCGAACTCGATGAACTTCCCCGTGCGTCACGAGGCGAGGGTCAGCGCTCTCTCCTGAGCCGCGCCGCGATCGCGACGACGGGACGGTCAGCGACGCTCGTGCGGAAGAGCCTGCTTGATCTTCTCGATGGTTCCCTGCGCGGGAGCCTCGTTGTACGCACCCGCGAGCTCCTGGCCGGAGAGGCCGTGGATCGCGGCCATGATCTGGTCGGTCGCGAGGCGCCGAGCGCGCCCGCTGGTGGCCGGGCCGTGCGGCGAGAGGTCGAGCGGCTCGCCGAAGCGCACCGTGATGCGCTCCTTGAGGGTCGGCATCTTCGCTCCGACCGGCATCACCTTGTCGGTGCCGATGAGTCCGACCGGGACCACCGGAGCGCCCGTCTGCAGCGCGAGGAACGCGACTCCGGTGCGGCCCTTGTACAGACGACCGTCGGTGGAGCGGGTGCCCTCGGGGTACAGGGCGACGGCCAGGCCCTCATCGAGGAGCTGGCGCTGGAGGTCGAGGGCATCGAGCGCGGCCTTTCCCGCTCCCCGGCGCACGGGGATCGCGCCGATCGACTCGAAGAAGGTCTTGCTCATCCAGCCCTTGAAGCCGGTGCCCTCGAAGTACGCCGACTTCGCCAGGAAGTGCACGGGGCGGGGCGCGGCCACCGGGATCGCTATCGAGTCGATGAACGAGAGGTGGTTGCTCGCGAAGATCACGGGGCCTTCGAGCGGCACGTTCTCTCGCCCCTCGATCCGCGGCCGATAGACCAGACGAGCGAGCGGGGTGATGAGGCTCCGCCCCAGGGTGTAGGCGAACCCGGCGTGACGGGGCTTCGCAGTCGTCTCGGGTGAGGATTCCTCTTCTGACGAGGCTTCGGGCTCGACGGACTGCTCAGAGGTCATCAGAGCAGATTACTCCCGGATCCATGCCGGCGTGGGAATGAAGACTTGCGCCGCGCCTCCCAGCGCGGGCAAAGGGGTATGAGGCAGGATGGAGGTTCCCGCCCGCGATCCTGAGGTCTCACTGTGCGCAAGCGTCCGCTCCTCGTCCTGTCCACTGTCGCTGCGGCGACCCTCCTGCTGGCCGGCTGTGCCGGTGGCGGTGCGCCCGAGAGCTCGGGCACCCCTTCGCCGTCCGCGTCGAGCGGGTGTCTGCTGAACGCGCAGCCCGGAGAGACGTCGGATGCGGTGACGGTCGATGGCGAAGGTCTCGACGCGAAGATCACCGTCCCCGCCGATGCCGCCTTCGCTGACGTGGAACGGACCATCGTGGCCAAGGGTGATGGCGATGAGGTGCTCGCGAACGATCTCGTAGGCGTGAAGTTCCAGATCGTGGATGCCGCGACCGGCGAGGTGGTCGACTCCTCCGCCCGGAACGAAGGCGGCGAGGCCTCCGTCCTCCTCGACCAGAACAGCGCGTCGCTCTTCATCGCCGCGCTCGAGTGCCAGCCGCTCGGCACACAGGTGGTGCTCGCGCTGCCCGGCAAGGTCTTCGGTGACGGCGGCACGAACAAGGTCGTCTATGCGGAGGCGGTCGAGAAGCTGCCGGAGGTGGCCACGGGCACCCCGGTCGACCCGACGCCCGGCATGCCGACGGTGAAGCTCGACGACAAGGGCGTTCCGACCGTCACGATCCCGGACGGCGACGCGCCGACCGAGACGAAGGTCGCCGTCCTCAAGCAGGGCGATGGCGCGACCGTGGGCACGGGCGACCTCGTCGTCGTGCAGTACCTGGGCGTGAAGTGGTCCGACGGCAAGGAGTTCGACTCCAGCTGGAGCCGCGATGCCGCTCCGACGCAGTTCCAGACCACGGGCGTCGTCGCGGGCTTCCAGAAGGCCCTCGAGGGCCAGAAGGTCGGCTCGCAGGTCGTCGTCGTCATGCCGCCCTCCGACGGGTACGGCGCGAGCGAGGGACACGAACTGCAGAAGGAGAGCCTCGTGTTCGTCGTCGACATCCTCGCGACGACACCGGTTCAGGCTCAGCAGTAGCCGCTGCGGAGCCGCGGGCGTGACCTAGGCTGGCGGTATGCGTCGCGTCATCGTCCTCGGCTCCACCGGCTCCATCGGCACCCAGGCACTGGATGTGATCCGTGCCAATCCTCGTCGCTTCGAGCTGGTCGGTCTCGCCGCTGGTTCCAACGCCGAGTTGCTGGAGGAGCAGGCCGCGCAGTTCCAGGTCGAATCCACCGCTCTCGGTGCTGTCGAGGCGGAGCAGCTCGTCCGTGACGTCGAAGCCGATGTTGTGCTCAACGCCATCACGGGCTCGATCGGACTCGGGCCGACGCTCGCCGCCTTGAAGGCGGGCCGCACTCTCGCCCTCGCGAACAAGGAATCCCTCATCGTCGGTGGCGACCTGGTGCTCGCCGCCGCTGCCCCCGGACAGATCGTCCCGGTGGACTCCGAGCACTCGGCCCTCGCGCAGGCTCTGCTCGCGGGCACTCATGCCGAAGTGCGCCGTCTCGTCGTCACCGCGTCCGGCGGCCCGTTCCGAGGACGCAGCCGTGGCGAGCTGACCCAGGTGACTCCGTCGGAGGCGCTCGCGCATCCGACATGGGACATGGGACGCATGGTCACGACGAACTCCGCGACCCTGGTGAACAAGGGGCTCGAGGTGATCGAGGCGCATCTGCTCTTCGACATCGCCTACGACGACATCGAGGTCGTGGTCCACCCGCAGTCGATCGTGCACTCGATGGTGGAGTTCATCGACGGGTCCACCATCGCACAGGCCTCACCGCCCGACATGCGTCTGCCCATCTCGCTCGGTCTGGACTGGCCGCACCGCGTCGGAGGCGTAGGGCGACCGCTTGACTGGTCCGCTGCGACCTCATGGACGTTCGAACCGCTCGACGGCGAGGCCTTCCCGTCCGTCGCTCTCGCGAAGTCGGTCGGACGCGCCGGCGGCACGTTCCCCGCGGTCTACAACGCGGCGAACGAACAGGCTGTCGACGCCTTCCACGAGGGCCGGCTCTCGTTCCTCGGGATCGTCGACACCATCGCCCGCGTCGTCGACGCGCATGACGCGCCCGATGTGCTCACCGTCGAGACGCTCGCCGAGGCGGAGGCCTGGGCGCGCGCGACGGCGGACCGGATGATCGCTGCGGCCTGACCGCCGGGGCATCCTCGTCGCATCGTCCTGCACGCCGGTACCGGAGCGCGGGTGCGCCCCGGTGATCTCGATCAGTCTTCGTCGGGGTAGGGGACGGGCCAGCGGGAGTCGGGAACGGGCCACCCGGCCGCGCGGAGCGCACGACGGGCGAGCTCGCGTGCGGAGTAGGGAGTGCGGACACCGCGGATGTCGCGGTAGTCCTGATGTCCCGGTCCCGCCCAGAGTATGGCGTCGCCGTCGCCGACCAGGCCGACGGCGGTGACGATGGCGTCCTCCGGCGGTGAGGCCTCATGGATCTCAGCGTCCGGTCGCGCGCGGCGTGCACCGTCGATGAGAGTGGCCCGGATGGATGCGGGGTCCTCGAAGCGGGGGTGGTGGTCGGTGACGACGAGGATGTCGCTGCCCTCCACGGCTGTGCGCGCCATGTCGAACCGCTTGCTCGCGTCCCGGTCGCCATCGGCACCGAACAGCATCAGCACCTTGCCGGGAGTCACGCGGCGGACGGCGGCGAGTGTCTTCTCGAACGCGTCGGGGGAGTGGCCGAAGTCGACGAAGACCGCGGGGCCCGTGTCGCCGGAGACCAGTTGCGTGCGTCCTGGCAGATAGGCGCGGATGCCGCCGTCGCGGGTCAGGGCCTCGGTGATGCGATCCCAGGCATAGCCGCCCTCGAGGAGCATCACGATCGCCAGAGCCGCATTGGCGGCCATGTGCGGACCGATCACCGGGACGGTCGTCGTGAGCGAGCCGGCCGGACCGGTCATCGTGAACGTGGTTCCGGCCGCACGCTCGTCGTCGATGACGACGACCCAGTCCGCGGCGCGGGCAGCCTCGGGGTCGGCGGCGATCGACGGAGTGCCCACCGTGACGATGGGGATCTCGGAACGTTCGACGACGATCGCTCCCGACGGCGAGTCGAGGCAGATGACGCCCCGCTTGGCGCGGTCGGGACGGAAGAGCGGCAGCTTCGCCTCGAAGTACTCCTCCATGTCCGCGTAGTCGTCGAGATGGTCGTGGCTGAGGTTGGTGAATCCGGCGACATCGAACAGGATGCCGTCGACGCGGTGACGGGAGAGAGCCTGCGCGCTGACCTCGACGGCGACGGCCTCGACTGCTCGCTCCCGCATGAGAGCGAGCAGTGCATGCATCTCGGAGGCCTCGGGGGTGGTCAGGCGCGACACGATGACCTCGCCGGCGATGTGGCGCTCCGCAGTGGAGGAGAGTCCGGTGACGACGCCGATCTGGTCGAGGATGCCCTCGAGCAGGTGGGAGACGCTGGTCTTCCCGTTGGTCCCGGTCG
>NZ_QOAY01000129.1:10003-10257 GCF_003314775.1 Microbacterium sp. H6
CAGGCGCTGAGGTCGCCGAGGACGGCGCGAGGATCGTCGACCACGAGGATCGGGAGGCCGGCGGACTCCGCGATGACCGCTCCGGCCTCGTCGGTGATGACGGCGACGGCGCCCTTCTCGGCGGCGGTCGCGGCGAAGTCCGCGCCGTGCCGGTTGACGCCCTGGATCGCGACGAACGCCTCGCCGGGGCGCAGATCCGCGGTGGCGAGGGTGATGCCGGTGAGGGCCACGCCGTCGACATCGCCGCGGACGGT
>NZ_QOAY01000047.1:0-2065 GCF_003314775.1 Microbacterium sp. H6
CGGAGATCGTGATCGCATCGCCCGCGGCGACCGATGCCGAAGCGAGCGTCACGGTCGGCTGCTCGGGCTCAGGCGTCGTGCACCCGCCGCCGCAGACGGTGAAGTTCGCCAGCACCGCCTTGTGGTCGGAGGGCCAGACGGCATCCGGCGTCAGGATCTCATCGGCACTGTCGTCGACGACACGCTGATTGCGCACGATCGTCGACTGCGGTCCCACCACGCTCGCTCCGTCGATCGACAGTCGCTCGTCCGGCGTGGCGAAGACGTAATCGATGCGGTCGCGCTCATCGGCGTCGGGAGCCCAGGTCAGAGATGACGTGGGGAACAGAGGATTGTCCGACGGCCACGTGAAGCCCGGG
The DNA here is from genome assembly GCF_003314775.1 of Microbacterium sp. H6. Classification (NCBI taxonomy): domain Bacteria; kingdom Bacillati; phylum Actinomycetota; class Actinomycetes; order Micrococcales; family Microbacteriaceae; genus Microbacterium; species Microbacterium sp. H6. The sequence goes on from NZ_QOAY01000047.1 coordinate 360, forward strand.
TTCGCCGCGGGATCGGGATGCACGGTGCGGAAGGCATCGACCAGTCCCCCGTCGAGCAGCGTCTGCGTCGTCTGCCAGGGAACGACGACGCCGTTGTGGTCGAACAGCTCGGCTGTCGCCGCGGTCCAGTCCTGCGACGGCGGCTCGTTGAAGTCGCCGCCCACGATGGCGATCCGTCCAGTCGTGCGCTCTGCGGCGATGTCGGCGAGCAGCTCGGCAGCGGCGGCCGGTCGGCCCGACTGCGCGTTCGCCGCCAGGATGGCCTCGACGTCGGTCACCGGGGCGTCGAGCTTGTTCCAGGTGTTCCACCCGGCCGGCCAGTCGCCGTGGATCTCCCCGCCGTAGCCGCGCGGGAGGTACGTGGTGTACCAGCGGTACTCCAGGTGGCCGCCGTACACCACGACCTCCGATCCGTTCACGTCGAGAACCGCCTTCGACCACCAGCGGCCGATCGTGTCGGTGGAGACGATCGGGTAGCGCGAGACGATCCCGGTGTCGGTCGCCGTGAGGTGCTGGTAGCCGAGCAGTGCGGCGACCTGAGCGGGCGCCTGACCCACTTCGGGGAGGAACGTCACGTCGGCGTCGGTCTGCGTGATGACATCGGCGATCTGACGCGCACCGTCGGCCACCTGGGTGCCCCCGTGCCAGACGTTGAAGGTGAGCACGTTCAGGCCGCTCTTCCCTCCGACCTCGGGCTTCGGGGCGGCCGGGGCGACCGGCTGCGCCTCCTCGTCCGTGACGGTGAGATCGATCGGCCCGGCCAGCACCGTGTAGCCGTCGTCTTCGAGGAGGTAGACGTCGTACTCGCCCGCCCCCATCGTCGCCGAGTTGCGGGTCCAGCCGTCCCGACGCGAGGCGTTCCACGTGACCTGGCCGGTCTGGTCTGCGACGTATCGCCAGTCGAGGGATGCCGGACCGCCGGGCACCGCGCCGTCACGATAGATCCCGATCCAGTTGCGATCGTGGACCGCCGAGCCGGCGTCGAACGAGAACGTGACCGTCTCGTCGACCCCGATGCGGGGCGTGTCCAGCGTGAGCATCCCTTCCGCCGCCTGAGCGGCGGGAACGACGAGGAGACCGGCGAGAACGATGCCGGTGCCGAGCAGGGCGAGGAGCCCCCGCTTCGGCCGAGTGGCGGAGGTCATGACGAGAAGGTCCTTTCGACGACGTGGCGCATCGAAAGCTACGGCCGCCGGATGACCGGACCGTGACCGTGAGGTGAATGGCAGAATCGGACGATGCCTGGTCTCCATCACGTCGAGCTGTGGATCGCCGACCTCGATGATGTGCGCGCGCAGTGGCGGTGGATCCTCGAGCGCGTGGGGTTCTCCCTGACGAGCGAATGGAGCGGCGGCGAGTCGTGGGCCGCAGGGGGCAGCTATCTCACGCTCACGATGTCTCCGAACCTGTCGAGCTCCGCGCACGACCGTCGACGCGCCGGCCTCAACCATCTGGCATTCCAGGGCGGTGATCGCACCGCGGTGGATGCGCTGATGGCCGAGGCCGAGCGCCACGGCTGGCGACCACTGTATGCGGAGCGCTACCCGCACGCCGGCGGCGACCAGCACTACGCGGGCTGGTTCGAGAACGCCTCCGGCTTCAAGATCGAAGTGGTCGCGGATCCGTCGTAGCCGAGCCGGCCTGCTGCCGTGCCGGACCCCTAGGCGCCGTAGTCGGGCAGCTCCTGCAGCGTCCAGGTGTTCCCG
>NZ_QOAY01000047.1:2114-2305 GCF_003314775.1 Microbacterium sp. H6
CGGGATCGTCGAACGACACGAACCGTCCCCAGTCGAGGTCCTGGACGCCACGGGCCTCGACGCCGAGCCCCTGCAGGTGCGCGAGCGCCTCGTCGGCATCGGGGACGACGACCTGGATCGAGTTCTGCTGTCCCGGCTCGAGCTCGATGCCCAGCCCGGTGCCGAACGCGATCGAGCAGGCGGACCCCGGC
>NZ_QOAY01000047.1:2371-5483 GCF_003314775.1 Microbacterium sp. H6
GTCATCTGCACGAAGCGCAGCCCATCGACGGGCGTCTGGTCGTGATCGGGGGTGAATCCGATCCTCTCGTAGAACTCCTTGGACCGGTCCACATCGGTGACCGGCACGAAGATGAGTTCGATCTTCCAGTCCATCACGCACTCCTCCTGTCGGGCTCCGTCGCCCGTCGGCACCCACGGTACGCGGGGCCACCGACACCGCAGAGACACCGACACTGCACAGTCGCCGATCGTGCACAGTCGCCGATCGTGCATGGACGCCGAGACCGCAAGGACACCGAGACGCGATGTGGAGCCGCCGCGAGCCTCGGCGTCAGATCCACCCCTTGTCGAGCGCGATGCGCACCGCCTGCGCACGATTGGCCGCACCGGTCTTGCCGATGGCAGCGGACAGGTGGTTGCGCACGGTGCCGGCCGACAGGAACACCTCGGCGGCGATGGCGGCCGCCGAGCGTCCGTCGGCGGCGAGTCGCAGCACCTGGCGTTCCCGGTCGCTCAGCGGATTCGCTCCGTCGAACAGGCCGTCGGCGGCGAGCTGCGGATCCAGCACCCGCAAACCCGAATGCACGCGGCGGACGGCGTCGGCGAGCGTCTCGGCGGGAGTGTCCTTCACGATGAATCCGCTCGCCCCGGAGTCCAATGCGGAGCGCAGATAGCCCGGGCGTGCGAAGGTGGTCACCACGAGGACGCGCGTCCTCGTGCTCACCTGTCTGATCCGCCGCGTCGCCTCCACACCGTCCATGCCCGGCATCTGGATGTCCATCAGGCACACGTCGGGGTGCAGCTCCTCAGCGAGCCGCACTGCCTCCGCGCCGTCCGAGGCCATGCCGACCACGGTCAGGTCGGGCTCGAGGTCGAGCAGCGCACCGAGCGCACCACGCACGAGCGCCTGATCGTCGGCGATCAGCAATCGGATGGACCCATCGTCAGGCGCCGTCACCATGTCACCTCCACGCGGGTTCCGTCCTTCTCGGTCGAGCCGAGGGCGAACGCCGCCCCCGCAGCCGCCGCGCGCTCCCGCATGCCGCGGATGCCGTTGCCCTCTGCGGTGGCGATGCCCGCGCCGATGCCCACTCCGTCGTCCTCCACGGCGAGCCGTCCCGGCCACAGGATGACCCGCACGGTGCGGGCACCCGAATGCCGCAGGACGTTGGTCGTCGCCTCGCGGAGGATCCAGCTCGCCGTGATGGCCTGCACCGGCGACAGCGCCTCCGGCTCCCCCTCGACCCGCAGCTCGATGTCCGCCGCGCGGAGCGAATCCCGCGAGGAAGCGAGCTGCTCGATCAGGGTGGTCGCCCGCGCGCCCGCGACCGTCGAGCGCACTCCGGCGATCGCCTCGGCCGTCAACCGCTCGATGTCTGCGAGCTCGGCCCTGGCGCGTTCCGGGTCGGAGTCCATGAGTCTCCGCACCAGCTGCGCTTTGAGACCCACCACCGTCAGCGAATGCCCGATCAGATCGTGCACATCGCGGGCCACGGCTTCACGTCCCTCGCTGGTCGCGAGTTCCAGACCGAGCCGCTCCGCCTCGGCCGAACGCAGGATGAGCCACGTCGACACCGTGTTGACCACACCGAGCAGCGCGACGATCGCGAGCACCGACAGGTAGCTCAGCCCGCCCGGGAGCAGGAACACGCAGAGCGCCGTCACGGCGACCGCCGCGATGGTCGTGATCCAGTGCCATACGCGCGTCAGGCCGTAGGACGCGAACGACATGATGAAAGGCAGGAAGCTGAGCGCCGATCCGCCTTCGGCCGGCACCGAGACCAATGCGCAGACGATGAGCGCGGCGAACGTGGCCCACTGCCGCTTCGAGGGGGTGCGCCCCAGCCCGCCACCCCCGCGCATGCCGTGCATGAACCCGGTGACGTACAGCACGACGAACGTCACCAGAGCGACCCATCCCCCGACCACCCAGGCGAGGGGCGCCTCGGAACCGAGCAGGGCGATCACGGGGTAGACGAGGAACACCAGCCAGACCACCGCCATCAGCCAGCCGAACCGCGCCCACGGGTCCTTTCCCGTGGCGCGGCTCGTCGTGCGCTTCTCGTGCGGGGTCATCCGTCCAACCTAGTGTCGCCGCGTGCCACTACTGCCGCGCCCGCGAGCGCTTCATTCCCATCGCGACGAGGAGCGCGAAGAGGACGAGCCAGACAGCCACGTTGAGGAACAGCATCCACAGCGGATCGGTCTGCCCCGTCGTGAGCACCCCGTCGGTGAGGGGCCAGCGGCTCAGCGCCACGAAGCCGTACAGCGGGGTGAACCGGGCGATGTCGAGCATCACGCCGTCGAGAGGCATGAACACGTTGCCGAAGAACGCGAAGAACGTCATCGAGATGGAAGCGAGCGCCGCGGCCGAGTCCGAGCTGAAGAACAGTCCGACGCCGAGGCCGAACAGCCCGTACATGAGACCGATCCCGAGGATGATGCCCGCCGTCGCGACCCACCGCCAGGCGTCCTCGGCCTGAGCACCGGTCATCATCCCTGCCACGAACACCGCGACCAGGGCGAGCGCGGCGAAGGACACGGCAGTGAGCAGTTTGGTCAGCGCATACCCCGCGGTGGTGAGCGGGGTCATCGCGAGCTGCCGTCCCCACCCCTGCTTCGCCTCGGTCGCCGCGAGGGAGGTGAGCGAGCTCATCGCGACAGCGGTGCCGTACGCGGCCATCGAGGTCATGACGTAGAACGAGACGTTCCCGTGGCCGGCAGAGAGCGAGCCGTATCCCATCCCGGCACCGAACAGCAGGTACATCGCGACGGGCATCGCCAGGGTGAACGCGAGAGTGTAGGGGTTGCGCAGCTGGCGGACGCCTTCGATGCGCAGCATGGTGGGTGAGACGAGCATGTCAGTTCTCCGTCAGAGCCGTGAAGGCGGTTTCGAGGGTGGGGGCGGCGATCTCGAGGTCGTGCGCGCCGCCGGCGAGGAGGATCCGCGCTGCCGCATCGGAGTCCGCCGCGCGCAGGCTGAGACGATCACCGTCCACACGCACAGCCGCGATCCCCTCCGTCGACGTCAGCGTCGCGACGAGCGCCGTCGGGTCGTCGTCGACCGTGGCGGACACCGTCCGCTCCCCGAGGCTGGCGCGCAGCAGCGCGGTGGGGGCGTCGGCGACGAC
>NZ_QOAY01000047.1:5566-8452 GCF_003314775.1 Microbacterium sp. H6
GTTCCGCGATGCATCACGACGGTCCGCCGAGCGAACTGCTCCGCCTCTTCGAGGTAGTGGGTGGCGAAGACGATCGTGCGGCCGGCGTCGGCATCCGCACGCATCACGTCCCAGAAGTGGCGGCGGGCCGTGACGTCCATCCCCGCCGTCGGCTCGTCGAGCACCAGGATGTCGGGGTCGGAGATCATCGCGAGCGCGAACTTCACGCGCTGCTGCTCGCCACCCGAGCACTTCGACACCCGTCGGCGGGCGAGAGCGGTGAGGTCGGCGCGCGCCATGACCTCGTCGACCCTCCCCCGCGCCTCGTCTCCGTAGAGGGAGGCGATGAGGCGCACGGTCTCCCCGACGGTGAGGTCGCCCAGCAATCCGCCCGTCTGCAGCACGGCGCCGATCGCACCGCTGGAGGTCGCACGATCCGGAGTCACCCCGAGCACGCGGACGGTGCCGCTGCTCGGTTCGGTGAGGCCCAGCAGCATGTCGAGCGTGGTCGTCTTGCCTGCCCCGTTCGGTCCCAGCAGTGCCACGACCTCGCCCCGCCGGATGGACAGGTCGACCCCGTCCACGGCCTGCACACGGCGCTCCCCTGCGCCGAAGTGTCGTCTCACGGCGCTGAGCTCCAGCACCACGGGGTCATCGATCGGGGCAGCGGAAGCCGGTCGCGCGATGACCCGCGTCGCCGATCCGTCCCTAGAGGTGTCGTCCATGCCTCCAGCCTCGTCCGATGCCGACGAGGAGTCCGGAGGGCGGTGTCATCTCCTCGACGTGACACGTGTCATGTCGAGACCCTCGGCTCATCGTGCCGGGAGCAGCGCCCCCTCGAGGAATTCGGAGAGCTCTGCCGTGTCGTCCAGCGGCAGGATCGCCGCCACGTACTGGTCGGGGCGCACCACGACCACCACACCGTCGCGCGAAAGCTCACGCGCTGCGAAGATGTCGGTCTCCGTCCACTTGCTGGGGCCCGCCGCGTAGACCTTCTCCCAGTCGGTGAGTCCGAGCGGGCCGGTCTTCGGCTGGAACAGCTCGGGTGCCGAGGTGACCTCGACCTCCTCGAAGGGCTGCTGGTAGACGGCCTTGACGTCGAAGATCGCATCCACGTCGGCATCCGTCGGAGTGAAGCGCGCGAACAGCGGAGCGGCCTGCTCCGCCCAGGCGGCGAGCGCCTCGCCGGTGCGGTCGCCGAACGCGTACACGCGCCAGCGCCCGTCGGCCTTCGCGTGGTGTCCGAGGTGCACCACATTGCCGTCGCCGACGCGCACGACCTCGGCCGACTTGAACCGCTTGCCCAGCGGGTAGCCGGGCGCCAGCGCCTGGTGCGCGGCGGTCCCCGTGATCATCGAGGAGGTGTACTGCGTCATGAACCCGGACGGGAACTCGGCCGTTGCGAGGTAGTACGTGGCCAGTTCGTTGGGGTCGGAGATCTCCTCGGGCTTGCGGGCCATCAGGCTCGACCATTCGCGGTCGAAGTCGATCAGCTGCTGGGCGACGGGGCGTCGCTCGGCGCCGTACGTGGCCAGGAGCGCCTCGGGAGCGCGGCCCGTGAGCACAGACCCGAGCTTCCATCCGAGGTTGAAGCCGTCCTGCATGGAGACGTTCATGCCCTGCCCGGCCTTGGCGCTGTGCGTGTGGCAGGCGTCGCCGGTGAGGAACACGCGGGGTGTGCGTCCGGAGCCGTCGATGACGTCGTCGAAGCCGTCGGTCACGCGGTGGCCGACCTCGTACACGCTGTGCCAGGCCACTTCGCGCACGTCGAGCGTGTACGGGTGCAGGATCGCGTTGGCGCGACGGATGATCTCCTCGATGGGCGTCTGGCGCACCCGGTGGTCGTCGTCCTCCGCGACCTCGCCGAGGTCGATGTACATGCGCGAGAGGTATCCGCCCTCGCGCGGGATGTGCAGGATGTTGCCCGCCTCCGAGTTGATGGCGCACTTGGTGCGCCAGTCCGGGAAGTCGGTGTTCACGAGCACGTCCATCACACCCCAGGCATGCGCGGCGGAGGCGCCGACATGCGTGCGGCCGATGGCCTGTCGCACACCGCTGCGTGCGCCGTCGCACCCGGCGACGAACTTCGCGTGGATCGTGCGTTCTTCGCCCGCGCGCTCACCGGCGACGTAGCGGATCCCCACCTCGACCGGGTACTCCCCCTCGTCGTGGACCGTGAGCCCGGTGAACTCGATCCCGTAGTCGGGCACGATCCGCCCCGGGCCGTTGGCCGCGGCTTCGGCGAAGTAGTCGAGCACGCGCGCCTGGTTCATGATGAGGTGCGGAAACTCGCAGATGTCGTAGGCGTAGTCGGCCGTCCGGGAGGTGCGGACGATCTCGTCGCGCTTGTCGGGGTTCGGGCCCCAGAAGTTCATCCAGCCGATGTTGTAGGCCTCGGCGATGATCCGCTCGGCGAACCCGAACGCCTGGAACGTCTCGACGCTGCGCGGCTGGATGCCGTCGGCCTGGCCGAGCGGGAGGCGGCCGTCGCGCTTCTCGATGATGCGGGTGGAGATCTCGGGGTACTGCGCCATCTGGGCGGCCAGCAGCATTCCTGCAGGCCCCGATCCGACGATGAGCACGTCGATCTCGTCAGGGAGGTCGGTGGGGCGGGCTGAGCCGATGCCGGCGGCGTCCTGCACACGCGGGTCAGCGGACACATAGCCGTGGTGGTGGAACTGCATCGTCGTCGATTCCTTCCGGACGTCTTCGTCGGGTCAAGCGCGTCGGGTCAAGCGCGTCGGGTCATACGCTTCGGGTCGTGTGTGAGGAGCTCTTGCGCGAAGAACAGGCGTGTTCTATATTCGAACAGAGAGTTCTACTATTGAACACAGCCTAAACCGCGCCGTCCGTCATCGCAAGGGAGTGCCCCCATGCCCGGCAGCACCACCTCTCCCGCTTCGCAGA
>NZ_QOAY01000047.1:8688-12694 GCF_003314775.1 Microbacterium sp. H6
CGCCGCCGGCGTCGCGCACGACCTCCAGGCCGAGGCGCTCCCCGAGCTCACGGCCATCGCCAACGAGCTCGGCATGACCTGCTTCCTCGGCGTGCTGGACGGCGAGGAGTGCATCACCCTCGCGAGCGTCGAGCCCCGACATGCAGTCGCGAGCGTCGCCCAGCGCCCTGGCGCCCGTCACCCGGTCACGGTCGGCGCACCCGGCAAGGCCATCCTGTCGCTGCTCCCCGAGGATGAATGGCCGGACGTCGTGCCGCCGACCCTCGCCGGCGATGTGGAGTCGACCCGCATCCGCGGCTATGCGACGAGCCACGACGAGGTCATCCCCACGGTGCAGGCCGTCGCCGTCCCCCTCGCCCTGCGCGGACAGCGCCCCGCCGCGATCGCCGTGGTGCACGTGTCCACAGACCTCGACGACGCCGAGATCGCCGCACGGCTCCAGCGTGCAGCATCGGACATCCGCGACGCTCTCGACGGCTGACGTCCGGCTCCGCCGAGACCGCGCACAGACGAACACTCCCGCCGCGCTTCCGGTCGGTCGCCGTAGGGCAGATGACAGGGAGCGCGACGGGAGCAGGTCGACGAGCGGCGCGGCTCAGGCCTTCGCGAGTCCGTAGATCGGGCTGACGGACTGCTCCTCCTCGTGATCCGGTCCGAGCGGGATGCCCGAGCGGTCGCGCAGCAGCAGGGTCGCGACGAGGCCCAGCACGGTCATGCCGGCCAGGTACCAGGTGACGGCGCCCGTCGAGCCGGTCGCCTTCACGATGGCCGTCGCGATCGTCGGGGCGAACGCGCCGCCGGCGATGGCACCGATCGCGTACGAGATCGAGACACCGGAGAAGCGGATGCTCGCGGGGAACAGCTCGGCATACAGCGCCGCCTGCGGGCCGTAGGTGAATCCGAGGCCGATCGTGAGGATCGCGAGTCCGGTGAACAGCAGCCCGATCTCGCCGGTGTTGACCAGCGGGAACAGCGTGAACACACCCACCAGCTGCAGCACCCAGCCGACGATGTACGTGGTGCGGCGGCCGATGCGGTCGGAGAGCCACCCCGCGAGGAGGGTGGTGAGCAGCCAGGTGACCGCAGACCCGGCGACAGCCCAGAGCACGGGGCCGCGCTCGAGGCCGATGGGACCTGCGGGGTCCGTGGCGTACCCCTGGATGTAGCCACCGGTGGTCATGTAGCCGACCGCGTTGTTGCCGGCGAAGACGAACGCGGCGACGATCACGAGCAGCAGGTGCTTGCGGAACAGCTGCGCGATCGGCATCCTGGCCTTCTCCTTGCGGGCCGCGAGCTCGGTGAACACGGGGCTCTCCTCGACCTTGCGACGCACGTAGTAGCCGACGAGGATCAGCACGACGCTCAGCAGGAACGGCACGCGCCAGCCCCACGCGAGGAACTGGTCGCCGGGGGCGATCACCGTCATGAGCGCCATCACGCCCGAGGCGAGCAGCAGACCGAGCGGCACTCCGATCTGCGGCGATGCGCCGAAGATGCCGCGCTTCTTGCGGGGAGCATGCTCGACGGCCATCAGCACCGCGCCGCCCCACTCGCCGCCCGCCGAGATGCCCTGCACGATGCGCAGCAGCACCAGCAGGATCGGCGCCATCAGCCCGATGGTCTCGTAGGTGGGGAGGATGCCGATGAGGGCAGTGGCCGCGCCCATCAGGATCAGCGTCCACATCAGCACGGTCTTGCGTCCGAGCTTGTCACCGTAGTGACCGGCGAGGAAGGCGCCGAGGGGGCGGAACAGGAAGCTGACGCCGACCGTGGCGAAGCCGATCAGGGCGCTGTTCTCGCCGAGCGGGGCGAAGAAGAGCTGCCCGAAGACGAGCCCGACCGCCGTGGCGTAGATGAAGAAGTCGTACCACTCGACGGTGGTGCCGACGACGGTGGCGAACACGACACGGCGCCGATCAGCCGCTGTCGCGATGGTTCCGGTGGGCGTGAACCCAGCCTGTGACTGCCCGCTCATGGGGTGTCTCCTTTGGTTGTGACCGCATTGTCACGGCGCGCGGCGGACGTGAATCCGAAGTGCTTGCCGAGGGGTGAACCGATAATATATGATTTCGAATACGACGCACAAGGCGTCGCGCAGGACACTGACAGCGCGAGGAGGCGCCCCGTGACGGAACCCATCGACCGCCCCGGCAAGATCATCGCGATCCACCTGAGCTACGCCTCCCGAGCGGATCAGCGCGGCCGGCGCCCCGCCGCCCCCTCCTACTTCTTCAAGCCGGCCAGCTCCGTCGGCGTCTCCGGCGGCACCGTCGAGCGGCCGGCCGGTACCGAGCTGCTGGCGTTCGAGGGAGAGATCGCGCTCGTGATCGGCTCGGCCGCGCGCCGCGTCTCCCTCGACGACGCCTGGTCCCACGTGGGCTGGGTGACCGCCTCGAACGACCTCGGCCTGTACGACCTGCGCGCCAACGACAAGGGCTCGAACGTCCGCTCCAAAGGCGGCGACGGCTACACCCCGATCGGCCCCGAGCTGATCGATGCCCGCACCGTCGACCCCGCGGCGCTGCGCGTGCGCACCTGGGTCAACGGCGAACTCCGCCAGGACGACACCACGGCAGGACTGATCTTCCCGCTTGCCCAACTCGTCGCCGACCTCTCCCAGCACTTCACGCTCGAACCCGGCGATGTGATCCTCACCGGCACCCCCGCCGGCTCATCCGTCATCGTCCCCGGCGACGTCGTCGAGGTCGAGGTGGACGCACCGGATGCACCGGGAGCCCCGAGCTCGGGACGGCTCGTCACCACCGTGACCCAGGGCGAGACTCCGTTCGACGGACAGATCGGCTCGCTCCCCGCCGTGGACGACCTGCAGCGCACCGAAGCATGGGGCTCGCGGGCGGAAGCAGGACTGCCTCCCGTCGAGAAGGCTCCCGGCCTCTCCCCCGAACTGCGCGCACAGTTGCTGGAGGCGCCGACGGCCGGGCTCTCGGCGCAGCTCCGCAAGCGCGGACACCACTCCTGCTTCATCGACGGGGTCTCGGTCAACATCCCGGGACAGAAGATCGTCGGCACCGCGAAGACGCTGCGCTTCGTCCCGTTCCGCGAAGACCTCTTCGCCTCGCACGGCGGCGGCTACAACGCCCAGAAGCGGGCGTTCGACGCCGTGGAGGACGGCGAGGTCATCGTGATCGAAGCTCGCAGCGATGCCACGACGGGCACGCTCGGCGACATCCTGGCCCTGCGCGCCAAGGTGCGAGGCGCAGCGGGAGTCGTCACCGACGGCGGCGTCCGCGATTACGACGCGGTGGCCGAGATGGGCCTTCCCGTGTTCTCGCAGGGCGCGCACCCGTCGGTGCTCGGTCGCAAGCACGTGCCGTGGGACGTGGACGTCACGATCTCCTGCGGCGGCGCGACCGTGCAGCCCGGCGACATCATCGTCGGCGACAGCGACGGCGTGATCGTGATCCCACCGGCCCTGGCCGCCGAGGTCGCGGCGAGCGCCGTCGCGCAGGAGATCGAAGACGCCTGGATCGCCGAGCAGGTCGCCGCAGGACACCCGGTCGACGGCCTCTTCCCCTTGAACGCCGAGTGGCGGGCACGCTACGAGAAGGCCGTGTCCGACGGGAGCACACGATGACCACGACGGCCGCGAGCAAGTCCGAGGTCGCGTACGAGTGGCTGCGCTCCCGCATCACGGGACACATGTTCAGCCCCGGATACCGGCTGGTGCTGGGATCCATCGCCGACGATCTCCAGATGAGCGTCGTCCCCGTGCGCGAGGCGATCCGCCGTCTCGAGGCCGAAGGGCTCGTGACGTTCGAGCGCAACGTCGGCGCGCGGGTGACCCTCGTGGATGAGAGCGAGTACGCGCACACGATGCAGACGCTCGGCCTCGTCGAGGGCTGCGCCACCGCCCTGTCCGCTCCCCTGCTCGACGACCAGGCCCTCGAGGAGGCCGCCCGGATCAACGATCGGATGGCGCAGATGCTCGACCACCTCGACGCGCACGCCTTCACCGAGCTCAACCGCCAGTTCCATTCGGTGCTGT
>NZ_QOAY01000047.1:12717-26846 GCF_003314775.1 Microbacterium sp. H6
GCCGTGCCCCAACCCGCACCTGCTCGATCTCGTGCACCGCGGCTGGTCGCGACTCTCCGGCATCCGCGAGACGACCTTCGCCTCGATTCCAGGGCGCGCTCAGCACTCGGTCGAGGAGCACACCGAGATCCTCGACCTCATCCGAGCAGGCGCCGATCCGCTCGAGATCGAACTCGCCGCGCGCAACCACCGCTGGCGCACCATGGACGCGTTCCTCGACGCCCTGCACACCCGTTCCGCCCAGACGACCTCAGCTCAGACGAATCCAGTACAGACGACTTCTGCACAGACGACCGGAGAAACCTCATGACCGATTCGCGCATCCCCGCCGACCTCCCCGACCACATCCAGCACTACATCGACGGCGCCTTCGTGGATTCCGTCGACGGCGACACGTTCGACGTGCTCGACCCGGTGACGAACAAGACCTACACGACGGCCGCTGCCGGCAAGAAGGCCGACATCGAGCTCGCGGTGGCCGCAGCCAAGCGCGCCTTCGACGAAGGTCCCTGGCCGCGCATGCTGCCGCGCGAGCGCTCCCGGGTGCTGCACAAGATCGCCGACATCGTGGAGTCGCGCGACGCCCGGCTCGCCGAGCTGGAGTCGTACGACTCCGGCCTGCCGATCACGCAGGCGTTGGGGCAGGCCCGCCGCGCCGCCGAGAACTTCCGCTTCTTCGCCGACCTGATCGTCGCGCAGTCCGACGACGCCTTCAAGGTGCCGGGCAAGCAGATGAACTACGTCAACCGCAAGCCCATCGGCGTGGCCGGACTCATCACACCCTGGAACACGCCGTTCATGCTCGAGTCCTGGAAGCTCGGTCCCGCACTGGCCACCGGCAACACGGTCGTGCTCAAGCCCGCCGAGTTCACGCCGCTCTCGGCATCCCTCTGGGCGGGCATCTTCGAGGAGGCCGGCCTCCCCCAGGGTGTCTTCAACCTCGTCAACGGCCTCGGCGAAGACGCGGGCGACGCGCTCGTGAAGCACCCCGACGTGCCGCTCATCTCGTTCACCGGCGAGAGCCGTACGGGACAGATCATCTTCGGCAACGCGGCCCCCGTCCTCAAGGGGCTCTCGATGGAGCTCGGTGGCAAGTCGCCCGCCGTGGTCTTCGCCGATGCCGACCTGGAGGCCGCCGTCGACGCGACCATCTTCGGAGTCTTCTCCCTGAACGGCGAGCGCTGCACGGCAGGTTCGCGCATCCTCGTCGAGCGGTCGATCTACGAGGAGTTCGTGGAGCGCTACGCGGCGCAGGCGAAGCGCGTCAAGGTCGGCTACCCGCACGACCCCGCCACGGAGGTCGGAGCGCTCGTTCACCCCGAGCACTACGACAAGGTGATGAGCTACGTCGAGATCGGCAAGGGCGAGGGCCGCCTGGTCGCCGGCGGTGGCCGTCCGGAGGGCTTCGAGGAAGGGAACTTCGTCGCACCGACCGTGTTCGCCGATGTCTCCCCCGATGCCCGCATCTTCCAGGAGGAGATCTTCGGTCCGGTCGTCGCGATCACGCCCTTCGACTCCGACGCCGAGGCGCTGTCGCTCGCGAACAACACGAAGTACGGTCTGGCCGCCTACATCTGGACCAACGACCTCAAGCGTGCGCACAACTTCGCGCAGTCGGTCGAGGCCGGCATGGTGTGGCTGAACAGCAACAACGTGCGGGACCTCCGCACCCCGTTCGGCGGTGTGAAGGCATCGGGCCTCGGCCACGAGGGCGGCTATCGCTCCATCGACTTCTACACCGACCAGCAGAGCGTGCACATCACGCTCGCTGAGCACTCGCACAACCCGACCTTCGGCAAGAACTGACCACAACCCCTCCGCTCCGGTCGCGATATGACAGGCTTCTCGCCCGAATTCCCTGGAATATCGCGACCGGAACCGTAAGCAAGGACGCTGACATGACACACCGCGACGACATGACCCTGACCTCCTCGGGCTTCTACGTCTCCCAGGAGGCGCCGATCCGCTCGGACAACCCCATCGCGACGCCGCAGAGCTCGCCTCCGGACATCCTGCGCTGCGCCTACATGGAGCTCGTGGTCACCGACCTCGCCGCGTCGCGCCAGTTCTACGTCGACGTCCTGGGTCTGTACGTGACCGCGGAGGACGACGAGGCGATCTACCTGCGCTCGACCGAGGAGTTCATCCACCACAACCTCGTCTTGCGAAAGGGACCGATCGCCGCCGTCGCCGCGTTCTCGTACCGCGTCCGCACGCCGGAGGACCTCGACCGCGCCGTCGAGTTCTACACCGAGCTGGGCTGCGACGTGCGCCGCAAGGAGGGCGGCTTCGTGAAGGGCATCGGAGACTCGGTGCGTGTGGTCGACCCCCTCGGCTTCCCGTACGAGTTCTTCTACGCCACCGAGCACGTCGAGCGGATGTCGTGGCGGTACGACCTGCACATCCCCGGCGAGCTGGTGCGGCTCGACCACTTCAACCAGGTCACCCCCGACGTGCCGCGCGCCGTCGGCTTCATGCAGGACCTCGGCTTCCGCGTCACGGAGGACATCCAGGACGAGGAGGGCACGGTCTACGCCGCCTGGATGCGCCGCAAGCCCACCGTGCACGACACGGCCATGACCGGCGGCGACGGACCGCGCATGCACCACGTGTGCTTCGCGACGCACGAGAAGCACAACATCCTCGCGATCTGCGACAAGCTCGGAGCTCTGCGCCGTTCCGACTCGATCGAGCGCGGTCCCGGCCGTCACGGCGTGAGCAACGCGTTCTACCTCTACCTGCGCGACCCCGACGGGCACCGCGTCGAGGTGTACACGCAGGACTACTACACCGGCGACCCCGACAACCCGGTCATCACCTGGGACGTGCACGACAACCAGCGCCGCGACTGGTGGGGCAACCCCGTCGTCCCGTCCTGGTACACGGATGCGTCTCTGGTGCTCGACCTCGACGGCAACCCGCAGCCCGTGGTCGCCCGCACCGACTCCAGCGAGATGGCAGTGACCATCGGTGCCGACGGCTTCTCCTACACGCGAGCGGAAGACGACAAGGACATGCCCGAGTACAAGCAGGGCGAGTACAAGCTCGGCCACCAGCTCTAGGAGGATCCGATGCTGCCAGAGGAGACGATCGCCGCGATCGCCGCAGAACTCGCCGATGCCGACCGCGCGCACAGCGTGATCCCGCGCATCACGGCGCGGTACCCCGAAGCCACGGTCGAGGATTCCTACGCGATCCAGGGCGTCTGGAGGGACTCGCAGATCGCTGCGGGACGTCGCCTCGTGGGGCGCAAGATCGGCCTGACCTCCAAGGCCATGCAGCAGGCGACGGGGATCACCGAACCGGACTACGGCGTCATGTTCGACGACACCGTGTACGAGTCCGGCGCCGCGATCCCCGTCGACCACTTCTCGAACGTGCGCATCGAGGTCGAGCTGGCCTTCGTGCTGAAGACGCCGCTCGAGGGGCCGGACTGCACTCTCGAGGACGCTCTCGCGGCGATCGACTACGCGGTGCCGGCGCTCGAGGTGTTGAACTCGCACATCGAGCTCGAGGGCCGGACGATCGTCGACACCATCAGCGACAACGCCGCCTACGGGGCGATGGTGCTCGGCACGGTGCACAGGCGTCCGGACGAGATCGATCTGCGCTGGGTGCCCGGCGTGCTCTCCCGCAACGGAGAGATCGAGGAGACCGGTGTCGCCGCCGGGGTGCTCGGGCATCCGGCCACCGGAGTGGCATGGCTCGCGAACAAGTTCCACCAGCACGGCGCGCGTCTCGAAGCGGGCGAGATCATCCTGGCAGGATCGTTCACGCGCCCGATGTGGGTGTCGCGCGGCGACGAGGTGCTGTGCGATTACGGACCGATGGGAACAATCGCATGCCGCTTCGTCTAGCTCCGTCCTTCCGCGAGCAGTTGGCCGACTCCGACCGATCGCTCGTGGGGATGTGGGTCTGCTCCGGCAGCCCGCTGCTCGCCGAGGTCGCCGCGGGGTCGGGTCTCGACTGGCTGCTGATCGACATGGAGCACTCGGCGAACACGCTGGAGTCCGTGCTGGTGCAGCTTCAGGCGGTCGCCGCCTACCCGATCGCTCCCCTCGTTCGGGTGCCGTCGAATGACACCGTCGCGATCAAGCAGGTCCTCGACCTCGGGGCGCAGAACCTCATCGTCCCGATGGTGTCGTCCGCCGAAGAGGCGCGCACCGCCGTCGCCGCGACCCGGTACCCGCCGGAGGGCGTGCGCGGAGTGGGCAGCGCTCTGGCCCGCAGCGCCCGCTGGAATCGCGTCGACCGGTATCTGCAGGAATCCGCGCAACACGTGTCGTTGACGGTGCAGATCGAGACGGCCGCGGGCGTCGAAGCCGCCGCCGACATCGCCGCGGTCGACGGGGTGGACGCGGTGTTCGTCGGTCCCTCCGACCTCTCCGCGTCGATGGGATTGCTCGGCCAGCAGACCCACCCCGAGGTCACGGCCGCTGTCGAGAGGGTCTTCACCGCCGTCAAGGCTGCGGGCAAGGCCGTGGGTGTGAACGCCTTCGACCCCGCGGCCGCCGATGCCTATCTCGCGGCCGGCGCCGACTTCGTGGCGGTCGGAGCCGATGTGGCGCTGCTCGCCCGCGCCTCCGAGGCCCTGGCCGCTCGCTTCATCGCCGTGGATGCCGCCGACCGCGCCAGCTACTGACCGTTCGACTCGCGCGAATCGTCGTATCCAGGTCCTGGATGCACCCCTTTGCGCGATTCGAAGGACTCCGGGCCATGGCAGGATAGCCGGGTGCACAGAGGCGAGGTCGTGAGGTGATCCGCGGGCTCGCCGCGATGCAGGACCGCAACTTCCGCTGGTTCTTCCTGGCGCGCGCCATCACGATGATCGCCGGCTCGATGTCGTCGATCGCGCTCGCGTTCGCGGTCCTCGAGATCGACAACGACGCCAGGTCGCTGTCGTTCGTGCTCGCCGCCTTCACGATCAGCAACATCGTGTTCGTGCTGTTCGGTGGAGTGATCGCCGACCGTCTCCCCCGTGCCCTGATCATCCAGGCCTGCTACGTGGTCGACATCCTCTCGATCGGCACGATCGCGGCTCTGCTGTTCACCGGCACCGCCACGATCCCCCTGCTCATCGTGCTGTCGATCGTGAACGGCGCCTCCACGGCATTCGTGCTGCCCGCGATGCAGGGCATCATCCCGCAGCTGACGACGCCGGAGCACCTGCAGCAGGCGAACGCGATGCTGTCCTTCGTGCGGTCCGCCGTGACCATCGGCGGCCCGATCATCGCGGGCGTCCTGGTGGCGACGGCGGGGCCGGCGTGGGCGATGGTGGTGCAGGCCGCCGGCTGGGTGATCGCGATCCCGGTGCTGGCGCTCGTGAAGCTCCCGCCGCCATCGCACGCGGGCGGCACCACGATGTTCCACGACCTCCGCATCGGCTGGCGGGAGTTCTGGAGCCGGTCGTGGCTGTGGACGATCGTGCTGGCCTTCATGATCATGAACGCCATCCATGTGGGCGCGTGGGGCGTCGTCGGTCCGTACATCGCCAAGAACAACGACCTGCTGGGCATCACCGGCTGGGGATGGGTGGTCAGCGCCGAAGGCGTCGGGGTGCTGCTGATGACCCTGCTGCTGATGTGGTTCCCGCTGCGACGACCGCTGCGCTACGGGATGATCGGCATGGCCGCGTTCGCGATCCCCGTCACGATGCTGGGCGTCCACCCCGCCGTGGTCCTGCTCGCCATGGCCGCCTTCATCGCGGGTGCCGGCGCCGAGGTGTTCAGCACCGGCTGGAACCTCGCGATGATGGAGAACATCCCCGGCGAGAAGCTCTCCCGGGTGTCGAGCTACGACATGCTCGGGAGCTTCGTCGTGATGCCGATCGGAACCCTGGTCTACGGCTGGCTGATCACGCACGCAGATCCGGCGACCGTTCTGATCACGTCCGGGGTCGTCTACGCGGGTGTCGCGCTCGTCACGCTCGCGGTGCCGAGCGTGTGGCGGATGGGCAGGCCGCAATCCGCGACGCTCCCCGTATGAGCGAGCGGATTCATAGCATCGACCGCGAGACTGTGGGCATGACCTTCGCCGCGCTCCAGCCCCTCGCCGATCGTGCCGCTCTCTTCGTCGCACTCCGTCAGGACGCCCTGTCCGCCGCTGCCGACGCCCTCGGCGAGCACCGCTGGGACGCCGACCTGGCCGCCGGCACGATCACCTTCACGTCCGACGCGGATCCGTCTCGCCAGCTGGTCGCCCGCGCCCACCTGATCGCGACGATCGCGCCGGGCCCCCGCTCTCTCCTCTGGGCCTGGGCGCATCCGAGCGGCGACCCGCAGGGCGTCGCGGGTCAGCTGCACGCCTATGGCAGCGAGCACGGGATCACAGAACTGACGACGGCGGAGGTGCCGTTCCCCGACGGCGTGTCCGGCGACGACGCGTGGATCGCTCAGGCTGCGCACACGATCGGCGGTGTCGCCGTCGAGCTCACTGGCCGCTCCCCGTACTACTCCGCCCCGGTCGGCAACGGAACCCGCGCCGTGTTCCTCCTCGATGCCCCGCTCGCACCGCTCACGGTCGCGGATGCGGTCATCGCACTGCCCCGTGTCCTCTCCGCCACGGCACTCCCCGACGCGCGCACGGCGGTCTGGGACCTCGCGCGTCTCGCGGGGTGGACCCTCACCTGGACGGACGAGGCGTTCTCCGGGGCGACGGTGTCGGATGCCACGGGAACCGCGAGCTTCCGCTTCGACGAGCAGGCCCGCATCAGCGGGATCGAGAGCACCCTGCAGACCCAGGGGTGATCGCCTCCTGAGGTGTGGGATTCTGGTCGCATGAAGAACGGAATCGTCCGGTTCGCCGCGCTCTACGTGTTCAACGTCGCGGCCCTGTTGCTGATCGGCCTGCTGCTGCCGGGCGTCTCCGTCGGCCTCAACGCCCTGTGGGCATCGGTCGTCCTGACTCTCGCCGCCCTGTTCGTGAAGCCCCTGCTCGCCGGGGCCTTCCGCAGATCGGCGGCGAAATCGGCGGCCGAGCGCACGAAGACCGGCGAGAAGATCGTGCAGTACGTGCTGGTGTACCTCGTCGAACTCATCATCTGGGTGCTCACGGTCTGGCTGAGCGGTGTGCGCGCTTCCGGGTTCTGGGCATTCGTGCTGCCGCCCCTGGCGCTGCTGTTCGGGTGGATGATCTACGACCAGATCGACGATCGCCTGCGGGCGAAGGCCGGCGAGATCTACGACTCGGTGCAGGCGAGGATGAAGGGCGGGACGAAGACCGCGCCCTCCGCCGCCGCGCCCGTCCCCGAGACCCCCGAGACCCGAGCCGCACGTGACGAGCTCGGAGACGGTCTGACGGCCGAGCAGCGTCGGATGCTCGACGAGCTGGGCTGATTCGACCCCGCTCCGCGAAGACGAGAGGCGCCCATCCTCCAGGATGGGCGCCTTCTCGTCTCGAGGTCGGTCGTCGTCAGAGCGACCGCTCAGCGGCCTCCACGACGTTCGTCATGAGCAGGGCGACCGTCATGGGGCCGACGCCGCCCGGGTTCGGGGAGATGTACCCCGCGACCTCGGCCACATCCGGTGCGACGTCGCCGAACACGAGGCTCTTGCCGGTGTCGGGGTCGGTCTCGCGCGTCACGCCCACGTCGAGCACGGCGGCTCCGGGCTTGACGTCTTCCGCGCGGATCAGGTGCTTCACCCCGGCGGCGGCGACGATCACGTCGGCTTCACGCAGGTACTTCGGCATGTCGACGGTGCCGGTGTGGGTGAGTGTGACGGTCGCGTTGAGGTCGCGTCGGGTCAGCAGCAGGCCGATGGAGCGACCGATGGTCACCCCGCGTCCGACCACCACGACGTGCTTGCCCTTGAGGTCGTAGTCGTTGCGCAGCAGCAGCTCGATCACACCGCGCGGCGTGCACGGCAGCGGGGTGTGGATCGGGCTGTTGACGTTCAGCACCAGCCGACCGAGGTTGGTCGGGTGCAGGCCGTCCGCGTCCTTCGCCGGGTCGATCCGCTCGAGGATCGCGTCCGTGTCGATGTGCTTCGGCAGGGGCAGCTGCACGATGTAGCCGTGGCAGGCGGGGTCGGCGTTGAGCTCGTCGATCAGGGCCTCGACGTCGGCCTGCGTCGCATCGGCGGGCAGTTCACGCTGGATCGAGTTCATGCCGATCGCCTCGGACTGCCGGTGCTTCATGCCCACGTACAGCTGCGACGCCGGATCGGCACCCACGAGCACCGTCGCGATTCCCGGCGTGATCCCCTTGCTCTTCAGCTCGGCGACACGCTCGGTGAGCTCGGCACGGATCGCCGCAGAGGCCGCCTTCCCATCGAGGATCTTCGCGGTCATGTCTTCTTCCTTCTTTCCCTGTCGTGTCCTGTTCCTGCTCACCTTGCCCCCTCGCCCCACTCGGCCCGTCGAGTGCACCGGTACTCGGCGAGTGCACGGCCGGTTCGCGTGAACGAGCCGTGCACTCGGCGATATCGCGTGCACTCGCGGAGCGAGGAGCGAGAGGTGCTACTGCTGCAGGTCGGGGTAGAGCGGGAAAGCGGCGGCGAGGGCGTCCACGCGCGCGCGGAGGGCCTCGATATCGGCACCGGGGAGCAGCGCGAGCGCGATGATGTCGGCCACCTCTGTGAACTCGGCATCACCGAAGCCGCGGGTCGCGAGCGCGGGCGTACCGATGCGCAGACCCGAGGTCACCATCGGCGGACGCGGGTCGTTCGGCACGGCGTTGCGGTTCACCGTGATGTGGATGTCGTGCAGGAGGTCCTCGGCCTGCTTGCCGTCGATCTCGGCGTCGCGCAGGTCGACGAGCACGAGGTGCACGTCGGTTCCGCCTGAGCGCACGGCGATGCCGGCGTCCTGAACGTCCTGCTGCGACAGACGCTCGGCGATGAGCTTCGCACCGCGGAGCACGCGCTCCTGGCGCTCCTTGAACTCCGGCGTGCCTGCGAGCTTGAAGGCGGTCGCCTTCGCGGCGATCACGTGCATGAGCGGCCCGCCCTGCTGGCCAGGGAACACCGCGGTGTTGATCTTCTTGGCGAGCTCGGCGTCGTTGGTGAGGATGAAGCCGGAGCGCGGTCCGCCGATGGTCTTGTGCACGGTCGAGGAGACCACGTGCGCGTGAGGAACCGGGTTCGGGTGCAGACCTGCGGCGACGAGGCCGGCGAAGTGCGCCATGTCGACCCAGAGCAGCGCCCCGACCTCGTCGGCGATCGCACGGAACGCCGCGAAGTCCATCGTGCGCGGGTAGGCGGACCAGCCGGCGATGATCACCTTGGGCTTGTGCTCGATCGCGAGACGACGCACCTCGTCCATGTCGATCGTCGAGGTCTCAGGGTCGACCCCGTAGGCGACGATGTCGTAGAGACGACCGGAGAAGTTGATCTTCATGCCGTGCGTGAGGTGGCCGCCCTGGTCGAGCGACAGGCCGAGCAGGGTGTCGCCGGGGCGGGCGATCGCGTGCAGCACAGCGGCGTTCGCGGATGCACCTGAGTGCGGCTGGACGTTCGCGAACTCCGCGCCGAACAGGCTCTTGGCGCGGGAGATGGCGAGCTCCTCAGCCACGTCGACCTCTTCGCAGCCGCCGTAATAGCGACGACCGGGGTAGCCCTCTGCGTACTTGTTGGTGAGCACGGAGCCCTGCGACTGCAGCACCGAGACGGGCACGAAGTTCTCCGATGCGATCATCTCGAGGAAGGTCTGCTGACGCTTCAGCTCGCGGTCGAGCACCTGGGCGATCTCGGGATCGACCTCGGAGAGCGGGGCGTTGAAGTAACGGTCGGTCATGACGTGCTCCTTTTGACGACGGATTCGAAAGGGGTGTTCCTATCGGCCCAGGCGCGCGGTCGAATTCCGTGGTCAGTCGCTCCCCGGTGGTAGTCCACCCAGACGCCAGTCGCGACGGTTACGAGCATAGCCGATCAGAGCCGGCGCGCACGTTGCTGATCCGGCCATCGTCGCAGAATCGATTCGATCTCGACCATTCCCCTCGACGACACCGACGGGTAGGTTTTGTTCATGGTCCTTCCTCATCCTCTCCCTCTGGTCCCCGCACCCGTTTCGGCCGTCCCGCGCGAAGGACGGATGCCGATCACCGCGACGACGCGTGTTCTCGGCTCCTCCCCTGCTGCCGACCAGCTGATCGAGGCGGTCGAGCGTCGCAGCGGTATCCGCCTGTCGCTCGCGGACGAGGCGCCCGCCGACATCGAGCTGCTGATCGATGCGACCTCTTCCGCACCCGAGGGGTACACACTCGAGGTCGGCGAGCGGGCTGTCGTCGTGGGTGCCGACGAGGCGGGACTGTTCTACGGCGTGCAGACACTGCTGCAGCTGCTGCGCCAGGACGAGTCCGGCTGGGGCCTGCTCGGCGCGGACGTCGCGGATTCCCCCCGCTTCCCGCGGCGCGGAGTCATGCTCGACGTGGCGCGTCACTTCTTCGGCGTCGACGACGTCAAGCGGTTCATCGACAGCACCAGCGCCCTCAAGTTCAACCACCTGCACCTGCACCTCAGCGACGACCAGGGGTGGCGCGTGCACATCGACTCCTGGCCCCTGCTGACCGAGCGGGCATCCCTCACCTCGGCGGACGGCGACCCCGGCGGCTTCTACACGAAGGACGACTACCGCGAGATCGTGAGATACGCCGCCTCGCGTCACATGATCGTCATCCCCGAGATCGACCTTCCCGGCCATACCCACGCGATCGGCGTCGCCTACCCCGAGCTCGTCGAGGCACCCGTGCTGAACGACAACCTGATCGCGGAGTCGGAGCGGCTCGGCCAGCCCCTCCCCGTCGCCGGTGAGACCTACCTGGGGTGGGGGGTCGGCCACTCCAGCGTGCGCATCCACGATGAGCGCACCTACGACTTCGTGCGCGACGTCGTGCGTGAGCTCGCCGAGATGACCCCTGGCCCCTACATCCACATCGGCGGCGACGAGTCCCTCGGAACACCTCAAGCCGACTTCGATCTCTTCGCGGAGCGCGCGACCGCGATCGTCGTGGAAGCCGGCAGGATCCCGGTGGCCTGGCACGAGATGGGCTCGGCGGCGCACATCGCCGAGGGCACGGTCGGACAGTACTGGGGGAAGACCACCCCCGAGGGCACACACGCCGAGGAGGCCGCCCACTTCGTCGAGCGCGGCGGCGCCCTGATCATGTCGGCGGCGGACGTCACGTATCTCGACATGAAGTACACCGAGGACTTCCCGCTGGGCCTCACCTGGGCAGCGATCATCGATGTGCGCTCCGCCTACGAGTGGGAACCCACCGACGTCCTCGACGTGCCGGACAGCGCGATCCTCGGCATCGAGGCTCCACTGTGGTCGGAGACCACCCGCACGCTCGACGAGGTCGAACAGCTGGTCTTTCCTCGCGCGGCCGCACAGGCCGAGGTCGCCTGGTCGCCGAGAGAGGCACCGGAACGCGCGTGGGAGTCGTTCCGCGTGCGCGTCGGGTCGCTCGCCCCGTTGTGGAAGGCTGAGGGGGTCGACTTCCACCCCGCAGACGAGATCCCCTGGAGCGCACGTTGAGCACCCACTCCTCCGCGACCGGTTCGCTGGTCATCCACTCCGCACGGATCGTCGACCACGGCGACATCGTCGAGGACGGCTGGGTCCGTATCGACGACGGCATCGTGACCGAGCGCGGGACCGGTTCGGGGTGGACGTCCGCGGATGAGGTCGTCGACGCGACGGCCGTCGCCGGTGCCGATGCTCTGCTCACCCCGGGATTCGTCGACATCCACGGCCATGGCGGCGCCGGCGCGGCGTTCGACGACGGGGCGGAGGCGATCCGCATCGGCCGCGATCTGCACCGGGAGCACGGCACGACCCGCGCCGTCGTGTCGCTGGTCACGGCGTCGCTGGATTCGCTCGCCCGCAGCGTCGGGCTGATCGCCGACCTGACCGAGACGGATGCCGACATCCTGGGCTCGCACCTCGAGGGTCCGTTCCTCGACCCCGGTCACCACGGTGCGCACGAACCGTCACTGCTGCGCCATCCGACGACCGCCGACGTCGCGCGACTGCTGGACGCCGGACGTGGCACCATCCGCCAGGTCACGATCGCTCCCGAACTTCCAGGCGGGCTCGACGCGATCAGGCAGATCGTCGCAGCCGGTTCGGCGGCTGCGGTCGGGCACACCGACGCGGACGCGAGCATGGCGGTCGCGGCGTTCGAGGCCGGCGCTTCCATCCTCACGCACGCGTTCAACGCGATGCCGGGCATCCATCACCGTGCCCCCGGACCTGTGCTCGCCGCGGCGGCAGACCACCGTGTGGTCCTCGAGGCGATCGCCGACAACGTCCACCTCGACCCGCACGTCATCAAGCTGGTGTTCGACTCCGCGCCGGGACGAGTGGCGCTGATCACGGACGCGATGGCGGCCGCAGGAAGCGCCGACGGCCACTACGACCTCGGCGCGGTGAGCGTGACGGTCGAGAACGGAGTCGCGAGAGCCGATGACACCGGGTCGATCGCCGGCTCCACGCTGACGCAGGATGTGGCTCTGCAGCGCGCCGTGCAGGCAGGGGCGAGCCTGGCGGAAGCCGTCCGGGCTCTCACCGAGACCCCGGCGCGTGCGATCGGGCGCGACGCCTTCCTGGGAAGACTCAGTCCCGGGATGCTCGGCGACGCCGTGCTGCTGGATGCGGAACTGCGCGTCGCGCGCGTGTGGTCAGGACCACGGCTGCTCGTCTGAGACGGCGCCGCGCGCGACGCGCAGCTCTGCGCTCTCCGGTCATGCGTTGGTGGGGTGGGAGGCCGCCGTTCCCCAGATCGGCGGCCTCGTTCCCCCTCGTGAGACGGGCGGCCGGGTTCTCCTCCCCCGAGGATCCCGACCCGCCCGACCGGCGCGAACACCCCCCGCACCAGTGCCTGGATCCCGCCCCCCGGTGGGATCGCTACGGCTGTCTACATGGGATGAGACGTGGCACATCCCGATTCATTACGCGACTTCCCGAAAAAACTTCGAGAAGTCGCTCTCGATCATCTGATCAACGTGTGGGAGGCCGCCGTTCCCCAGATAGGCGGCCTCGTTCCCCCTCGTGAGACGGGCGGCCGGGTTCTCCTCCCCCGAGGATCCCGACCCGCCCGACCGGCGCGAATACCCCCCGCACCAGTGCCTGGATCCCGCCCCCCGGTGGGATCGCTACGGCTGTCTACATGGGATGAGACGTGGCACATCCCGATTCATTACGCGACTTCCCGAAAAAACTTCGACAGCCCGAAAAGACGTCGTCGATCTCCGGCCCCGCACATCGCACGCCCGCTGGGCGGTGACAGTGCCCGAAGCCGGGCATCCGCTTGGAGTTCCGACGGAGGGTGGCTTACCTGGGAGATTCGCGAGAGAATGATGAAGTCGCGTGATGAGAGGCGCTCTCCTGCGTCTCTTCCGGTGGAGGCGCAGCTGCGCCCCGCGACAGATGGATGATTGTGCACGAAGAGAACACGACTCACGACGAAACGATCGGCGACGCCGACCTGATCCTCCGCACCCGCTCGGGAGACACGGGGGCGTTCGGTGAACTCTGGCGCCGACACTATCCGTCCGGACTCTCCGTCGCGCGCTCCGTGACCTCGTCGATCGACCCGGACGATCTGGTGCAGGAGTCGTACACGCGCATCTATCAGGCGATCCTCAAAGGCGGCGGCCCCAACGGCTCGTTCCGCGCCTACCTCTTCACGAGCATCCGCAACACGGCCGCAGGGTGGGGGCGCGCGCGCCGCGAGACGGCGATCGACGAACTCGACACCGTCGCCGACCCCGACAGCACCGACCAGGCTGCGAGCGAGGCACTCGACCGCAGCCTCACCGCTCAGGCGTTCCGCAGCCTCCCCTCCCGTTGGCAGGAGGTGCTCTGGTACACCGAGATCGAGCAGATGAAGCCGCAGGAAGTCGGGCCGCTGCTCGGCATGAAGGCCGGCGCCGTGTCGCAGTTGGCCTTCCGCGCCCGCGAAGGCCTGCGTGAAGCGTGGATCCAGGCCCATCTGCGCAGCGCCGAAGACGGCTCAGAGTGCCAGTGGACCATCGAGCACCTGGGCGCGTACTCGCGCGGCAACCTCAGCACTCGCGATCACAAGCGCCTCGAACTGCACCTGGACGAGTGCGCGCGGTGCATGATCGTCGCGGCCGAGGCGAAGGACGTCTCCAAGCGTCTGGCCCTCGTGCTGCTTCCACTCGTCC
>NZ_QOAY01000047.1:26889-27062 GCF_003314775.1 Microbacterium sp. H6
CGGCGTCACGGGCGCCGCGGGGTACCTCGCCACGCTCCAGGGCGCCGGCACGCCGATCGTCGCCCTGGCGGCGATGCCGTCCAGCATTCCCGGTGCCGTCTTCGCCGGCGACCCCGGCGCCACGCATGCCGCAACCGGTCTCGCCGCGGCCGGCGGTTCCGGTTCTGGTTCCG
>NZ_QOAY01000047.1:27182-29370 GCF_003314775.1 Microbacterium sp. H6
GGTATCGGTGCACTGGTGGGAGTGGGATCCGCCGCTCTGGTCGTGGCCGGTGTCGTCGCCGCCGCCGCGATCGTCCCCGGGCTCGCCGGTGCCGATCCCGCGACGTCGCTTCCGAACGCCGGCGATGAGGACCCGTCCTCGATCTCTGCAGATGTCGGACCCGACGAGACGATGAACCTCGACGAGCCCGTCGTCATCGAACCCCCGGTCACCGTCCCCGACGAGACCCCAGCGCCGCCGGCCGCAGAACCTCAGCCCGGCGCAGATCAGGCGGGCGCACCCGTTCCTGTACCGCCCGCCACCGTCCCGCCCGTCACGGTCCCGCCGGTCATCGTTCCGCCGGTCGTCGTCCCGCCTGTCGATCCCGTGGACCCGGTCGACCCTGTGGACCCCGTAGATCCTGTGGACCCCGTAGATCCCGTGGACCCCGTCGACCCGGTGGACCCCGTCGACCCGGTGGACCCCGTCGATCCGGTGGACCCGGTCGACCCCGTGGGTCCGGTCGTCCCCACGGAGGCACCTACGTGGCAGACCGCCACCATCTGGTTCAACGGACTCCAGGTCCACTACAGCATTCCGGTCTCGGGTGTGGCCGGCCAGAGGGTCGAGGCGCTCCTGGACGACAGCACCGGCGGAGGCGACAGCATCCTGCTCGACGAGTCCGGCTTCGGAGTCATCGATCTCCGTCCCACCTTCTGGCAGTTCATCGACGCCGACCTCACGACCGTCACGTTCCGATACGTCCTCGCATCCGGCACGGGCCCTTCCGCGGTCACCACCCTCCTCGATCTCGAGCCCAACCGCCCCGAGACTCCGGGTGAGGTGGTTCCGGTCGAATCGGCCACAGCGGAGCCCTCCACGACGAGCGACGTTTCCGCGTCGTCTGTGCCGTCCGAGTCTGCTCCGGTCGCTACCGAGCCGGAGGCACCCGCGTCAGACCCGACACCCACACCGGTCGAAGCAGCACCGGCACCGATCGAAGCAGCACCCGCTCCGGTCGAGACGGCCCCCGTCCAGACTCCGCCGGCCGAGACCACGCCCGCAGCAGCGCCCACGGAGGCGCCCGTTGCACCGGCTGAGGAAGCCCCCACCGGCGAATAGACTGGATCCATGTCCTCGGATCCCGCTCCCGTTCCCGGCGTCGACCGTCCGGTGGTCACCGCACTCGACATCGTGCGCGCTGTCGTCCTCATCGTCGCCGTCGCCTCTCTGGCATTGTGGGGCTTCGCGAGCTGGGATCTTCCGTGGAACATCGTCATCGGTATCGGCGCGCCGGTACTGGTGATCCTGGTGTGGGCTCTCTTCCTCTCGCCGCGACCTGTGCTGCGCGTGCACCCGTTCCTCCGCGCCGCGGTCGAGCTGCTGATCTACGTCGGCGTGACGATCGCCTGGTGGTCGATGGGGCAGGCACTCATCGGCACCGCCTTCGCCCTCGTCGCCGTGGTCGCCGGTGTGCTCAGCGGCCGGCGCGCATTGTCGTGAGATCTCCCTCATGAGTGTGCTCGCGCTCCTTGAGGAGTCCCTCGGAGCGCTCGTCGACACCGATGAGGCGACGCTCGAGGAAGCCAGAGCCGACCGCTCAGGGTACGCTGCCGCCGGCAGACCGCTCGCTGTGATCCATGCGGAGCGGGTCGAGCACGTGCAGCAGACCATGCGCATCGCGACCGCCACCCGCACACCGGTCGTGGTGCGTGGTGCCGGCACGGGTCTCGCCGGTGCCGCGAACGCCGGTACGGGCGAGATCGTCCTCTCCCTGCGCAGGATGACCGCGATCAACGAGATCCGTGCCGACGATCTGCTCGCGGTCGTCGAACCCGGCATCCTCAACGCCGACCTCAACGCCGTGCTCGCGGCTCACGGGCTGTGGTGGCCACCTGACCCCGCCAGCCGCGACATCTCCACGGTGGGTGGGAACATCGCGACAGGTGCCGGAGGGCTGCTCTGCGCCAAGTACGGGGTGGTTCGCGACGCCGTGCTGGGGGTGGACCTGGTGCTCGCCGACGGGCGCCTGCTGCACCTCGGACACCGCAGCGTCAAGGGAGTGACCGGGCTCGATCTCACCGCGTTGGTGGTCGGCTCGGAAGGCACGTTGGGCGTCGTCGTGGGCGCGACCCTCAAGCTCCGCAGGCTCGTCCCCGGGGAGACCTGCACGATCGCCGCGACCTTCTCGGGGGTGCGTCACGCTGCC
>NZ_QOAY01000047.1:29393-35174 GCF_003314775.1 Microbacterium sp. H6
CCGCCTCGGCCGCTGTGACAGCCGCCGGCGTGCAGCCGGCCATCATGGAGCTGATGGACGCCGCGAGCCTCGCCGCCGTGCACGCGCTCCTCGCTCTTCCCATCCCGCATCAGGGAACAGCTCAGCTGACCATCCAGACCGATGGTCCGGCCGCCGCGGCCGAAGCGGAGGCGATCGCCGCGATCCTGCGCGCCCATGACGGCCTCACTGTCGTCTCACACGACCGCGACGAGGGCGAGCGCCTCCTGGCGGTGCGCCGTTCGATGCATGCAGCGATGGCCTCGCTGGGGACGACGCT
Organism: Microbacterium sp. H6; assembly: GCF_003314775.1. Classification (NCBI taxonomy): domain Bacteria; kingdom Bacillati; phylum Actinomycetota; class Actinomycetes; order Micrococcales; family Microbacteriaceae; genus Microbacterium; species Microbacterium sp. H6. The sequence goes on from NZ_QOAY01000047.1 coordinate 29,692, forward strand.
GATCGAAGACGTCTCGGTACCACGGAGCGCCATGCCGGCGATGTTCGACGAGATCGCCCGCATCGAACGCGAGTACGACATCGTCATCCCGACGGTGGCACACGCAGGCGACGGCAACCTGCACCCGAACTTCATCTTCGAAGGGACGCAGACGCCTCCGCATGTGTGGGCGGCCGCCGACGAACTGTTCCGCGCCGCCATCCGCCTCGGAGGAACCCTCACCGGGGAGCACGGCATCGGGGTGCTCAAGCGCCGCTGGCTCGCCGACGAACTGGGCGACGACCAGTGGCGACTCCAGCGCCAGATCGCCGCGGTCTTCGATCCTCTCGGCATCCTCAACCCAGGGAAGGTCTTCAGCCCCGATGCCTGACATCCACGTGAGCGCGGCCGTGATCGTCGATGAAGCGGGGAGGGTGCTCGTGGTCCGCAAGCAGGGAACGACCATGTTCATGCAGCCCGGCGGCAAGCCGGAATCCGGCGAGTCCCCGGCGCAGACGTTGATCCGCGAGATCGAGGAGGAACTCGGGGTGGTGCTCGATGAAGCGGCGCTCCGCCCTCTCGGCACGTTCGTCTCCGCCGCAGCGAACGAACCGGGTCACCGTGTCGTCGCCGAGGCCTTCGCGACCTCCATCGATCCCGCGACCGTCGCCGTCCAGGCCGAGCTCGCCGAGCTGCGCTGGATCACGCCCGCAGACGTCGGAACGCTCCCGCTGGCGCCGCTGAGCCTGGAGCACCTGCTCCCGATCGCCTGGCCCGCCCCGGCGAACTGAGTTCACCAGGGCAGGCATCAGGCACGTCTCAGATGCCCTGCCAGGCCGGCTTGTTGGCGAACGTGTACCGGTAGTAGTCGGCGAGCGCGAGACGCGACGCAGCCGCTTCGTCGACGACGATCGTCGCGTGCGGGTGCAGTTGGATCGCCGATCCGGGCAGGATCGCCGACAGCGGGCCCTCTACCGCACCGGCCACAGCCTCTGCCTTGCCCTCGCCGAAGGCGAGCAGCACGAGGTGGCGCGCCTCCAGGATGGTGCCGAGCCCCTGCGTGATGCAGTGCATCGGGACGTCGTCGATCGACTCGAAGAAGCGGGCGTTGTCCTCGCGCGTCTGCTCCGTGAGGGTCTTCACACGCGTACGCGATGCGAAGGAGGAGCCGGGCTCGTTGAACCCGATGTGCCCGTCGGTGCCGATCCCGAGGATCTGCAGGTCGACTCCACCGGCAGCCGCGATGGCCGCGTCGTAGTCCTCACCCGCATGCTGGATGGTGGCCTCCGCGCCGTTCGGCACGTGGATGCGCGCGGGGTCGAGACCGAGCGGCTCGACGACCTCGCGGGTGATGACCGAGCGGTAGCTCTCCGGGTGCGCCGGGTCGATGCCGACGTACTCGTCGAGGGCGAAACCACGCACCTGTGAGACGTCGCGGCCTGCGAGCTGCGTGCGCAGCGCCTGGTAGACCGGCAACGGGGTCGACCCCGTTGCGAGGCCGAGGACCGCGTCGGGACGACGCGCGATCAGCTCCACGATCTCGGTGGCGACCAAAGCGCCTGCGGCCTCGGCATTCTCGACGATGACGACCTCAGCCATGCGGGACGATCTCCTTCTCGGTGGTGGAGGCGCCGACGAGTGCGGCGCCGAATGCGGCAGCGGGGGAACCCGCGGGAAGCAGTTCGATTCTCTCATCCAGGCGGAGCGACCGCATGAACGGCGAGGCCTCCGCGCCGGCATGCAGGGCCGCGCGGAGTCCGTTCTCGAGTCGGTCGCCGAGAGCGGTGAGCCCTCCCCCGATGACCACCCTCTCCACGTCGGCGGAGAGCACGAGAACACGCACTGCGGCGGCGGCCCCGTGATAGAGGTCGTCACGGAGGGAGACAGCATGCGGATCCCCGGCGTCGGCCGCATCGAAGATGTCCCCGATGGGCAGAGTGCCGGGTCGCCCCCAGGCCTTGGCCAACGCCCCTCCGCCGCAGAACGTCTCGACGCACCCGTACTGCCCGCAGCCGCACAGGCGCCCTCGCGGATCGACGGAGAGATGACCGACCTCCCCCGCGGTTCCGCGTGCGCCGCGCCAGATCCGTCCGTCGATCACGATCCCGGCAGCGACGCCGGTCCCGAGATTCAGGTAGGCCATGGAACCGGCGACTCCGCTCAGCACCGCAGCGCCGAGGGCCGCGGCCTTCACGTCGTTCTCCACGCGGAACGGGACTCCAAGAGCGAGTTCGGCCCTGACGGCGAGGTCCAGGGACTCCACGCCGAGGTTGACCGCGTGGTCGACACGGCCGGTCTCGGCGTCTACGAGGCCGGGGATGCCGATCCCGACGGAGCCGACGTCGGCAAGGGGGAACCCGTTCTCCTCCGCGAGTGCCTTCACGGCCGTAACGATGCTCTCGACGACCGCGTCATCGCCCCAACCCGTCGGTCGGCGCAGGCGTCCGCGGATGGCCCCGGAGGGGTCCACGGCCACCGCGTCGATCTTCGTGCCGCCGACGTCCAGGCCCACTCGAATCGGCCGACCGGCGCGGTCGGCAGTGCTCGCACCCGTCATCGGATGCTGCTCCCGGCCGTGCCGTCCACGGTGCAGATGACGTTCACGACACTCCCAGCTGTCCCGAGAGCACCATGACCGCAGCGCCGCGCAGGACGATGTCCTCCTGGTGCGTCAACCGCACGACGACGTCTTCGAACACGCCCTCGAGGGTGCGCGCGCGCAACGTCGCGATGGCGGCCTCGATCAAGATGCCGTCGAGCAGCTCCGCCGGACCGGAGATCACCACCTCGGAGAGGTCGAGGGCAGCGACGATCGGAGCGGTCGCGATCGCCATCCGCGTCCCGGCATCGCGGAGGATCTCATCGCGTGCCTCGGGATCAGCGGCGATCGCCGCCTCGAGCCGACTCACGCTGAGCCACGCCTCGAGACAGCCGTCCTTCCCGCACGCGCAGCGAGGGCCCCCGTCGGTACCGACGACGACGTGACCGATCTCTCCCGCGGCGAAGCGGCTGCCCAGCAGAGGCTGGCTGCCGGTGATGAGGCCGGCGCCGACACCCTTGCCGATCTTGATCAGCATGAAGTCGGCCTTCGCCTCGCCGAACGTGTACTCGGCGAGCACCGCCGCGTTGGCGTCGTTGCGGGCGAGGACCGGAAGGTCGAGATCGACGCCGAGCTTCGCCTCCAGCGGGAAGTTCGTCCAGCCGAGGTTGGGAGAGCTCAGGACGAGCCCGTCGGGACGCACGACACCCGGGGTGCCGATGCCGACACCCAGCAGCGGCTGAGTCGAGGCCTCGACCAGCGTCTGTGCGAGTTCCCGCAGCGCCGCGTATGCCGCCTCCCCGTCGGGGGATTTCGGACGAGGCACCTCGCGCCGCTCCAGCACGTCTCCGTCGAGGCTCAGCACCGCCCCGGTGAAGGCGTCGGGGCCGGAGAGATCGAGGCCGACGATCTGATGGCCGAAGCGATCGATGTCGATGAGGATGGGCGGCTTGCCCGGCCCCACCGCTTCACGGACGCCCATCTCGATGACGATCCCGTCGGCGATGAACTCGGCGACCAGGTCGGAGATGGTGACACGGGTGAGGCCCGTCTCCCGGGAGAGGTCGGCGCGACTCATCGCCCCCGCGTGGTACAGCGTCTGCAGCACCAGTGCACGGTTGTGACCGCGCGCATGCTCCGGCAGCACCTTTGATCGCGAGCGCAGGTGGCGCCCCGGGCCGAAGGCGTGCGCATTCGCACCGGCGTACTCTGACGGCGATGCGGAACGCTGTTCATCCGAAACGGACATGTTTGTTAGTAGACCTTACGAACAAAATTTGCGCAACCTCTGCCCGCGGACGCGCTGGCAGGGTTACCGAAACGTTACATTACTTTCGATCGTCGACGACGACCGTGCGTGAGCGCCCGATGAGGCGCTCGACCAGGCCTGCGACGATCTGCTCCCGCGCCTCGATCGTGAGCGGCTTGCCCGGCACGCCGGGACGGCGCTGCTCGGGCTCCGGCCCGTCAAGGGGACGATACCGCACCCCCGCTGCGGCGAGCCGGCGCAGGTGCATCGGCAGACGCCGCTCGAAGTCGGCGTAGGGTCCCGGCTCCCCGCCGTCCCACAGACGCTCCGCGATCGCGGCGAGTCGAGGGAACATCGCGAAGTCGACGCGGTCCCTGGTGGGCAGGTGCTCGCTCCACACGTTCGCCTGCCCGCCCACAGCGCCGTCTTCGACACGCAGGGAGTACGCGCGCTCGATCGTGAGAGGCGGGCCCACTCTGATCGGCTCCTCCTCCGACTCCGACTGCGGGTAGTCGAGGTAGACCTCGAGGTCGGGGCACGCGACGACCTCGATGCCGAGCCGCAGCGCCTCACGCATCGCGGCGGGACCCCGCCACGCGAGGATGCGCACGCCCTCGGGCACGTCGCCTTCGAGGACCTCGTCCCAGGCCAGTGCCGTGCGGCCTCGTCCGCGGACATGCGCGACGAACTGCTCCGTGAACCACGGCTGCACGTCGTGTGCAGACTCGAGTCCGAGTTGTCGCATGCGCTCGGCCGCCGCGGCGCTCTGCTCCCACTCGGTCACCGGCACCTCGTCACCGCCGATGCCTATCCACTCCGAGTCGAACGCATCGCAGAGAACATCGATCGCGGCGAATCCGAAGGCCAGGGCCTCGTCCGTCGGGGCGAGGGTGCGCGGATTGACCCCGAAGCGCTCCCATGCAGACAGCACAGGCTCTCCGACGTCGACGTTGCCGAGCTCCGGATACGCGGCGAGACCCGCTTGGATGTGTCCGGGCAGCTCGACCTCCGGCACGAGGGTCACGAAACGTTCTCGCGCATAGGCGACGAGCTCTCGCAGCTCCGCGGTCGTGTAGAAGCCCTCGTGCACTCCCGGCTCCACGGTGGACAAGGGGCCGTGTCCGAGCTGGGTGGCTTCCCGTCGCGCGCCCACTTCCGTGAGCCGAGGGAAGCCGGGCACCTCGAAGCGCCACCCCTGATCGTCTGTGAGATGAAGGTGCAGCACGTTCAGGTGATGATCGGCGAGGAGATCGACCAGACGACGGACCTCGTCGACGGTCCGGAAGTGCCTGGCGACGTCGAGCATCGTCCCTCGCCAGCTGTACGCCGGCGCTCCCTCCCACACCCCGGCGGGGATGTGGGCCGATGCGGCGTCCGGATCCCGCAGCTGCCGCAGAGTGGTGGCACCGCGGAACACGCCGGCGGGGCTCGCTCCTCTGACCTCGACTCCGGCTGCACTCACGCTCACCCGGAAGGCCTCGTCACCGACACGTCCTCGCGCCGCGGCCTCAGCGCCGAGGTTCTCGTCGACCATCAGTCGGATCGGCGGGAGTTCGGCGTCGCCCGCGCCGGCGAGACCGCCGAGCCGGGCGGCAGCGGCGACGAGCTCAGGGGCCGAGAGGATCGGCGTGCGCTCCGTCCACGCGAATCCGGGAGCGACCGGATCGATGCGGGCACCGATGTGCGGCACGGTGGCGCGATGCGGCGGGGGCGGGA
>NZ_QOAY01000047.1:35427-38924 GCF_003314775.1 Microbacterium sp. H6
ACAGGTGTCGGACGGCCTCCTCCCAGGTGAGGATGCCGAGCTCGCGCACGTAGTGTCCGAGGTACCGCGGGAACGTACCCCGCCCACGCGGATGAGGCCGCGCCCCGATCAGGATCCCATCACTGCCTCCCGTGTGCTGCGAGTGACGCATGATCGTCCGGACGTTCTCCTCGTCTCCGATGTGCATGAGGATTCCGGTGGCGGCGGCGTCCTCCACGATCGTGTCGAGCACCACATCGACGGCACGGCGACCGGTCGTGGTCGCGATCTCGGCGATGGTGCGGCCGATCAGACCCGAGAGGGCGGGGTTCACGGTGCCGGAGACCTGGATCTGCGTCCAATCGGCCCTCTCGCCGTGGAATCCGTCGCAGCCGACGTCTTCCAGTTCCACGCGGACGGCCTCCCTGCCCGCTTCGTCGAGCGCGGAGACGGCAGCGAGCAGGTCGCCGGATTCCGCCAGCCTGCTCGGCAGCAGAGCGGAGAGCGTCGTGGCGCCGGGCAGATACGGGTACGTGTCGAGCGTCACGTCGACGCCGTCCTCGATCGCCTCGTCGATCAGGGCCAGGAGCTCATCGGCGCGGCCGCGGTTCGGGGCGAAGTTCATCGTCGCGTGTGTGAGATGCACGGGGCACCCGGTGCGCCGACCGATGTCGAGCGCCTCCCGGTAGGCCTCCAGCGCCGCTCCCCCGTAGCTCCGGGTGTGCGGCGCCCAGTAGCCTCCTCGCTCGGCGACGATGCGGCACAGCGCTTCGAGCTCCGCCGTGTCCGCGTACATCCCTGGCGTGTAGGTGAGGCCGCTCGACATGCCGAAGGCTCCCGCGTCCAGCGCGCGACCCAGGATCTCCCCCATCGCGGTGAGCTCCGCAGTCGTCGCCCGACGGTTCTCGTGGCCGACGACCATCATCCGCAGATTCCCCTGGGGGACGAGGACGGCGGCGTTCGCGACCGCTGCGGCGTCGATCGCCGCGAGCAGGTCGTCCATCGTCCGCCACGGCACGTCGGCCGGAGTTCCGTTCCACCCGGCGATCTGCGCGGGGATGATCGCCGCCGCCGCATCGTCGAGGGGCGCATAGCCCAGGCCGTCCTGACCGAGCACCTCGGTCGTCACGCCCTGGCGGATCTTGGCGTCGTGCGCCGCGCCGCTCAGCACTGCGAGCTCGCTGTGCGCGTGCATGTCGATGAATCCGGGCGCGAGGACGAGTCCCTCTGCCGCGACCTCCACGGCGCCCTCGGGAAGTTCGAGTTCGGGGAGCTCGAGTTCAGGATTCACCGCACCGGCCGGGAGGATAGCCACGACCCTCGCGCCCTCCACCGCGACGTCGGCCACGTACCGGGGCGCCCCCGTCCCGTCGATGACGGTGGCTCCGCGGTACACCCGCACCTGTCCGGCGGCGGCCTTCTCGGCACTCAGAAGCACGTCGCCACCGCCCCGATCACGCGCGGATCGACGGCATCGGGGTCGTCGATCACGGCGACGACCCTCCACTTGTCGAAGGCGGTGCACGGGTGGGAGAGCCCGAGACGGACGACATCGCCCACCGCGACCGTGTCATCGCCCGTGAGGCTCAGGAACGCATGCTGATCGTTCAGCGCCGTGATCTCCCCCCGCAGCCCCTGCGGGATCGGCAGATCCAGGTCGAAGGGCACATCGCGCCGTCCGGCGTCGAGGAGCGCAAGGCCGTCCTCGGGCTGCGACACCACCCGCGACCAGGCGTGCATCCCCGAGCGCAGAGGCGCGGTGCCGACGAGCGGTCCGAACGGAGACATGCGCGAGTAGAAGCCGTCGTCGTGGATCTGGAACGCCCCCGAACGCAGGACGACGTCCACGTCGTCCCCGGCGGCTGCGAGGACGGCGGCCGCCCGATCAGGGAAGGCGCTGCCTCCCGCGCTGAGAATCGGACGGAGACCGTGCGGGTACTCCAGTCGGGCGTGCAGATCCACGAGCGTCTGCAGGTACGCGTCGACGGCGGCGACCGAGGCATCGGAGCGATCGGGACCGAAGGGCCCCTCGTATCCCGCGACGCCGGCGAGGCGCAGCCCGGATGCGTCCGAGACGGCCTTCCCGATCCGCTCGCCCTCCTCCACGCTCCGTGCGCCCGTGCGGCCGTGCGCGCCGCCGAGTTCGACCAAGACATCGAGCGGACGCGCGGCATCGTGCATCCCCCGCGCGAGGATGGCCACTCCCTCGAGAGAGTCCGCCCAGCACAGCACGCGCAGGTCGGGGTCGGCTGCGAGCAGTGCCCCCAGGCGACGCACCGCAGTGAGATCCGTGACCGCGTTCGCGATCAGCACGGTCGAGACGCCCGCGTCGACGGCGACTTCGGCCTGCCAGGGCGTCGCCACGGAGATCCCCCATGCTCCCGCGTCGAGCAGTCGCTGCCAGAGGGCCGGAGCCATCGTGGTCTTGCCGTGTGGTGCGAGGAGCACCCGGCGCTCCCTCGCCCATGCGAAGACGGTCTCCTCGTTGTGCGCGAGGGCGCCCTCGTGCACCGTCAGCACCGGCGTCACCAGGTCGGAGAGATGCAGATCCGCATCCCCCACCTGCGAGAGGCGGAGTCCCGCTGCGTGCGCAGGAAAGCCCTTCGTCCAGGTGCCGAGAACGGGATCCGGAATTTGTAGAGGCATCTAACAATGCTACTAGGCTGGCGGCATGACCGCGAAGATCCGAGTTTCCACCGACGCCGCCCCCGCCCCCGCCCACACCTTCTCGCAGGGTATCCGCAAGGGCCCGTTCGTGCAGGTCTCCGGCCAGGGACCCGTCGACCCGAAGACCAACGAGTACCTGCACCCCGGGGACGTCGCTGCCCAGACCACCCGCACGCTCGAGAACGTGAAGGCGATCGTCGAGGCGTCCGGCGCGACGTTCGACGACGTCGTCATGCTGCGCGTCTACCTGACCAAGCGCGAGGACTTCCCCATCATGAACGACGCGTACGGCGCCTTCGTGACCGCTCACACGACCAACGGCGTCCTGCCGTCGCGCACCACGGTCTTCACCGGCCTTCCGCGCGAGGAGATGCTCGTCGAGATCGACGGCATCGCCATCATCGACTGACGTCTGCGTTGCGGGGAGGCACGTTATCACGGACCGTTGCCTCCCCGTTACCTCCCATCCCGTACCATTGGACGTCAGGACACGTTTGAGAGCCGGGGGGTGAAGTTCGTGACCGATCTGATTTCTGCGCCGGGCGCAGCAGCCGAGGCGCGTGGAGACGACTCCGCGCCCACTGCAGTGCTCGCGCCGACGGACGCTCCCACGGAGACCGTCCCGCCGACCACCGGTGACCAGCCGCTCGCCTGGGCTCCGATCGAACCGTCTCCCAAGAAACGTCGCCTCGGCCTCTGGATCGGCCTCGGGCTGGGAGTCGTCGCCCTCGGCGCCGGAGCCGCGTCGATGATCCTGATCGCACCGGGAACCACGGTCGCCGGGATCCCGGTCGGCTGGATGACTCCTGGCGCCGCCGCCGACGCCATCGACGCCCGCCTCGCTCAGACCG
>NZ_QOAY01000047.1:38964-43574 GCF_003314775.1 Microbacterium sp. H6
ATCACGCTCACCGGCGCGGGAGACGGCACCGTCCTCACCGGCGCCGACCTCGGTGCGGACGTCGACGCCACCGCTCTCGCCGACAAGGCTTTCGCGGAGCACCCGCTGTGGAACCTCGGCGCCTGGATGGGCGACCCCGTCCCCGCAGAGATCGCCTTCGACACCGCGAAGGCGGACGCCGCGCTGCGTGGCGCCGTGCCGACCAGCTTCGACGACCCGGTGGATGCCGGTGTCGTCTTCGATGCCGCCAGCGGCACCTTCGTGATCACACCGGCAGAGGCCGGAACAGGGATCGACCTCGCCGACCTCAACGCCGCCTTCACGGCAGCCGTCGAAGAGGGTCGCAGCGCGCTCGAGTACTCGGGAGACGCCGCGGAAGCCGCGCCGGCCGTCTCCGATGACGACGCCACCGCCACCGCCACCGCTCTCAACACGATGCTTCCCACCGTCGGCTTCTACGTCGGCGAGGAGCGGACCGTCCCGGTCGATCCCGCCGTCGCCGCCTCCTGGCTCACGGTCGTCGATGACGACGGACAGCTGAGCATCAAGGCCGACCCCCAGGCGATCCAGGCCACCGTGGACAGTCTCCCCTCCGTCGTCGACCGCGCGCCGGTCAACGCGACCAACATCGTCGACTCCGCCGGCACCGTGCTCCGTGCGGAGCAGGAGGGTGCCACCGGTCGAGCGCTGGGAGACACGTCAGGCATCGCGGACCAGTTCGCCGAGCAGCTGGCAGCCGGAAACGGAGCCTTCGCGCTCTCGGTCACCGAGACGCCCTTCGAGACGGTGAACCTGTTCCGCCGCATCGACATCAACCTCAGTTCGCAGCGGGCCGTCCTCTACGAGAACGGCGCTGTCGTGAACTCGTGGGCCGTGTCCACCGGCCTGCCAGGGACTCTGACGCCCACCGGCAACTTCAAGGTGTTCGCGCACACGCGTATCCAGGACATGGGCTGCTACGAGGGCGCCCCGTACTGCACGAAGGACGTGCCCTGGATCACCTGGTTCGCTCCGAACATCGGCTTCCACGGCACGTACTGGCACAACAACTTCGGCCAGCGCATGAGCCACGGTTGCGTCAACCTGCCGATCGACCTCGCCAAGTACGTCTACGACTGGTCCCCCAAGGGGCTCGAGGTCTCCGTCCACTACTGACGAAGCGCTCCGCGCTCGCTCGGGCAGACGGGCCGAACACGAAGAAGGGGGCGGATGCCGAAGCATCCGCCCCCTTCGCTCGTCTCAGCGCAGGGCGTCGACGATCGTGTTCAGCGTCGTGGACGGACGCATGACGGCCTCGACCAGCTTCTCGTCCGGACGGTAGTACCCGCCGATCTCCGCGGGCTGTCCCTGCACGGCGTTGAGCTCGGAGACGATGGCCTCCTCGTTCGCGGCGAGCTTCTCGGCGATCGGCGCGAAGGCCGCAGCGAGCTCGGCATCCTTCGTCTGCGCTGCCAGCTCCTTCGCCCAGTACAGGCCGAGGTAGAAGTGGCTGCCGCGGTTGTCGATCGTGCCGAGCGCACGACCGGGCGAGCGGTCCTCCTCGAGGAAGGTTCCGGTCGCGGCGTCCAGCGTCTCCGCAAGCACGCGGGCCTTGTCGTTGCCCGTGCGGTCGGCGAAGTGCTCGAGCGAAGCCGCCAGCGCGAAGAACTCACCCAGCGAGTCCCAGCGCAAGTAGTTCTGCTCGACCAGCTGCTGCACGTGCTTGGGAGCGGAACCACCGGCACCCGTCTCGAACAGCCCACCACCGGCGAGCAGCGGCACGATCGAGAGCATCTTGGCGCTCGTGCCGACCTCGAGGATCGGGAACAGGTCGGTCAGGTAGTCACGCAGCACGTTGCCGGTCACCGAGATGGTGTCGAGCCCGTGACGCATGCGGGCGAGCGTGTACCGCGTGGCCTCTTCCGGCGCGAGGATCGTGATCGTCAGGCCCTTGGTGTCGAGCGTGGCGAGGCCCTGGTGCACCTTCGCGATGATCTGGGCGTCGTGCGAGCGGTTCGCGTCCAGCCAGAACACGGCGGGGTCGCCGGTCGCGCGTGCACGCGTCACGGCGAGCTTGACCCAGTCCATGACGGGGATGTGCTTGGTCTGCGTCGCGCGCCAGATGTCGCCCTTGCCGACCTCGTGCTCGATGAGCACGGTGCCCTCGCTGTCGAGCACCTGGACGATGCCGTCCGCCGCGATCTCGAAGGTCTTGTCGTGGCTGCCGTATTCCTCGGCCGCCTGCGCCATGAGACCCACGTTCGGGACGGTACCGATCGTGGCGGGGTCGAGCGGGCCGTTCGCGATCACATCGTCGATGACGGCCTGGTAGACGCTCGCGTAGGACGAGTCCGGGATGACCGCGATCGTGTCGGCCTCCTCGCCGTCCTTGCCCCAGAGCTTCCCACCGTTGCGGACGAGGGCGGGCATCGACGCGTCGACGATGACATCGCTGGGCACGTGGAGGTTGGTGATCCCCTTGTCGGAGTTCACGTACGACAGGCGCGGCCCCTCGGCGATGGCCTTGTCGAACGCCGCAGCGATCTCCTCGCCACCGGCGACATTCGACAGGCCTGCAAGGATCGAGCCGAGGCCGTCGTTCGCGCTGAGTCCGGCTTCGGCGAGCTGCGTGCCGTACTGGTCGAAGACGTTCTTGAAGAACGCCTTCACGACGTGACCGAAGATGATCGGGTCGCTGACCTTCATCATCGTGGCCTTGAGGTGCACGGAGTAGAGCACGTCGTCGGCCTTGGCCGCCTCGAGCGTCTCCGCGAGGAACGCGTCCAGCTCCTTCGCGGAGAGGAACGTGGCGTCGATGATCTCACGCGGGAGGACCTTGAGGCCCTCCTTGAGGATCGTGACGGTGCCGTCCTGCGCCGTGTGACGGAACGAGAGGACGTCGTCGTGGGCCGCGACCCACGAGCGCTCGTTGTGCTTGAAGTCGTCGTGGCCCAAGGTCGCGACGCGGGTTTTCGAGCCGTCCGCGAAAGGCTTGTTGCGGTGCGGGTGCTTCTTGGCGTAGTTCTTCACCGCGAGCGGTGCGCGACGGTCGCTGTTGCCCTCGCGCAGCACGGGGTTCACTGCGGAGCCCTTGATGCGGTCGTAGCGGGCGCGGACGTCCTTCTCCTCCAGGGAGGTCGGCTCGTCCGGGAAGTCGGGGATGTCGAAGCCCTGCTTCTGCAGCTCGGCGATCGCACCCTTCAGCTGCGGGATGGACGCCGAGATGTTCGGCAGCTTGATGATGTTGGCCTCGGGGAGGGTGGCGAGGCCACCGAGCTCGGCGAGAGCGTCACCCACCTGCTGCTCGGGAGTGAGCTTCTGCGGGAAGGCGGCGAGGATGCGTCCGGCTAGCGAGATGTCGCGCGTCTCGACCTCGATGCCGGCCTGGCCGGTGTATGCCTGGATGATCGGGAGGAACGAGGCGGTGGCGAGCGCCGGTGCCTCGTCTGTGTACGTGTAGATGATGGCGTCGTCGGTCACCGGGAGGTACTCCGTTCGCGGGGAAATTTGTCTCGATACCAAGATACCTGAGCCGGTCTGGCCCTGTGGTCCGCGCCTGCGACCGCCGACCACCCCATGTCGACGAACGGCCACAGAGGGGCGAAATCTTCGTCGGAAACGTGTCCCGCCTCTCCGGAGGGGTTAGCCTGGGTCCATGTCCGAACTGCGCATGGTCGAACTCTCCGCTGCGACGATCGTCGCCGTGAACAACCTGTCGCTCAAGCCCGGACAGGAGCAGTTCCTCGCTCCGGTCTCTTACGGGATCGCCGCGACCGTCATCAACCCGCAGACCTCCTGGCAGCGGGTGATCCTGGACCGCAACGAGGTCGTCGGCTTCGTCAGCGCCAACTTCGACGACGAGGCCCCGGAGGAGCACTTCCGCTCCGTGCTGTGGCGCATCAACGTCGACGCGGACGACCAGGGTCGCGGCGTCGGCCGCTTCGCCGTCGAGGCGCTCATCGACGAGGCGCGTGAACGCGGAGTCGACCACGTCAACGTGATCTACGAAGCCGGCGAGGACGGCCCGGAGGCCTTCTTCCGTCGCGTCGGCTTCACCCCCGTCGGGGAGACGGCCTACGGCGAGGTCATCGCCGAGATCCGGGTCACGTCCTAGACCGGGCGGCGGGGTCTCGAATCCCCTCCCCCATCGAGACCTCGTCGCCCTTCACTCCCCTTCGGGGGAGCGCTCTCACAGCCCTGGCGGGTTCTCAGGAACGGTCGTCGGGGGTGCCCCCGGGTTTCCGCCGGCTCGTCCACGATGAGAGAGCGGCCGCGGCCGCTCCGGCAGCGCGATCGATGGCCTCGGCGGAACGGTTCAGCATGTCTTGAGCGGCATCCTGCCACGCCGGCGTCGCCGGCGCCTCCCCCGCGTGCACCTTCGCGGCGTGTTCGGCGGCTTCGAACGCCCGCTCGAGCTCGGCGACAGCGTCACGATAGGCGGCGAACTCAGCCGGGGTGATGCGTCCGGAGGCCGCGCGGCGCATCTCCGTCGCGTGTCCGGCGGCACGGAAGTATGCGGCCGTCTCCGCGGACTTCACGTCGGTCATCGCCGGATAGGAGATCTGCAGAGCGGGGTCGGTCTCGTAACGCATCCAGCGTGCCGTCACCGCGTCATGCGCGGCGTGGAGTCG
>NZ_QOAY01000311.1:0-204 GCF_003314775.1 Microbacterium sp. H6
CGGGTCGACGTGGACGACGAGGTCGACGTTGTCGACGTGGACGCCGCGCGCGGCGACGTCGGTCGCGACGAGCACCCGCACGCCGCCGTCCTCAGGGGCGGTCGAGAACGCACCGAGGTTGCGCTCGCGCGCGTTCTGCGAGAGGTTGCCGTGCAGGTCGACGGCGGGGATCCCCGCGGCGGTGAGCTGCTTCGCCAGCTTCTT
>NZ_QOAY01000311.1:340-1045 GCF_003314775.1 Microbacterium sp. H6
TGCCGGAGGCGAGCTCGCGCACGAGAACGGTCTTGTTGTCGGTGGAGTCGACGACCAGCACGCGGTGCGTCATCTCGCCGACGGGAACGCTCTCCTCATCGACCTCGTGGCTGACCGCGTTCGAGAGGAAGCGGCGCGCCAGGGTGTCGATACCGCGGTCCAGCGTCGCGCTGAACAGCAGGCGCTGTCCGCCGGCAGGCGTGGCCGTGAGGATGCGGGTGACGCCGGGGAGGAAGCCGAGGTCGGCCATGTGGTCGGCTTCGTCGAGCACGGTGACCTCGATCGCGCTGAGACGGAGGACCTGCTGCTTCATGAGGTCTTCCAGGCGGCCGGGGCAGGCCACGACGATGTCGACACCGCCGCGCAGTGCCTGCTCCTGCGAGCGCTGGCTGACGCCGCCGAAGACGGTCGTGACGCGAAGGCCGGCGGCCTCGGCGAGAGGAGTGATCGTCGCGGCGATCTGAGTCGCGAGCTCACGGGTGGGGGCGAGGACGAGACCACGCGGCAGGCCGGCGCGGCGCTGACCGCCGGAGGCGGCGAGGCGGGCGACGAGGGGGAGCGCGAAGGCGATGGTCTTGCCGCTGCCGGTGCGTCCGCGACCCAGGAGGTCGCGTCCGGCGAGAGAGTCGGGCAGCGTGTCGCGCTGGATGGCGAACGCCTCGGTCTTACCCGAGTCGGCGAGAACGGCGGCGAGCTCGGCGGGGA
>NZ_QOAY01000311.1:1125-3027 GCF_003314775.1 Microbacterium sp. H6
AATGAACGGCGCGAGATAGGGGGTGAGGTGGGCGACGGCGCGGAATCGCGCATCGGTTCGCCGTTCGAAAGGCCAGCTCGTGCTGGTGGTGGGAGCGGTTCCGCTCGCTTCGGTCCTCGGAGACCCCGTGACGACGACGATGTTGGGTACCGGCGGTACACGCAACGGAGTCAGTCTACCAGTGCATGCATGAGCTCGGCTGCATGTCGGCTCCTGCGCGGGTCGCCGAGGCCACCTGCGTGCACTGACACCCGCCGCCCGGGGTTCTCAGGCGTGCAGGGCCTCGTTCAGCGTCACCCCGACGCCGGCGCGGCGGACGGCCTCGACGGCACCGCTGAGCGAGTTGCGGCGGAACAGCAGTCCGTCCTGACCGGAGAGCTCTCCGCCCTTCACCGTCCTCCGCCCGCCATCGGCGGTCACGGGGCCGTCGACCAGGACGATCTTCGTGCCGGCCGTCACATAGAGGCCTGCTTCGACGACGCAGTCGTCACCGAGGGAGATGCCGATGCCGGCGTTGGCGCCCAGCAGCGTGCGCGCGCCGATCGCGACGCGGTGCGTCCCTCCGCCCGAGAGCGTGCCCATGATGGAGGCGCCCCCGCCGATGTCGCTGCCGTCGCCGACGACGACCCCCTGGGAGATGCGGCCCTCCACCATCGACGCGCCGAGCGTTCCGGCGTTGAAGTTGACGAAACCCTCGTGCATGACAGTGGTGCCGGGGGAGAGGTATGCGCCGAGGCGCACGCGGGAAGCATCCGCGATGCGGACACCGGTCGGCTGCACGTAGTCCGTGAGACGGGGGAACTTGTCCAGACCCTGGATCTGGATGCCCGACCGCTGGAGGAGCGGACGCAGGCGGGCGGCGTCCGAGGGCAGGACGGGTCCCGCGTTGGTCCAGGCGACGTTCGGGAGATGAGCGAAGACGCCGTCGAGGTTGACATCGTTGGGGCGCACCACCAGGTGGGAGAGCGCGTGCAGACGAAGATAGGCGTCCGCGGTCGAAGCCGGTGCGGCGTCGAGGTCGATCTGCAGCTGCACGACCTCCACCGTGACGTTGCGTCGCTGGTCGGCTCCGGTGAGATCCGCGAGCGCGGTGACGGCGGCCTCATCCGCCTCCGCGGTTCCGGTCCGCACCTCGGGGTACCACGCATCCAGGACGGTGCCGTCTCCGGCGATCGTGGTCAGTCCGATACCCCATACCGTGCGCGCGTCGCTCATCCCTCCACGCTATCGCGCCCGCAGCGCGGTGACTGCACGCATGACGGGTAAGTAGTCTTGACCCATGGTGCTCGATCTGACCGCGTCCTCCGTCGACCTCACCCGTGCGATCTGCGATATCCCCAGCGTCTCCGGAGACGAGAAGACGCTCGCCGACGCCATCGAGGCGGCCGTCACGCCGCTGGGGCACCTGCAGGTCTTCCGCCACGGCAACACCGTCATCGCGCGCACGGATCTCGGTCGCGCGCAGCGCGTCGCGATCGCCGGGCACATCGACACGGTGCCCATCAATGCCAACCTCCCCACCCGCGACATCGAGATCGACGGTGTGCCGTACCTCTGGGGTCGTGGGACCGTCGACATGAAGGCAGGGACCGCGGTGCAGCTGAAGCTCGCTGCGGAGCTGGTCGAACCCGCGATCGACATCACCTGGATGTGGTACGACAACGAGGAGGTCGAGGCGTCGAAGAACGGCCTCGGGCTGCTCGCCGCCGTCCGCCCCGACCTGTTCGAGGCCGACTTCGCGATCCTCGGTGAGCCCTCCAACGGCGAGGTCGAGGGCGGATGCAACGGCACGATGCGGGCGATCGTGCGCACGTCGGGCGTCCGGGCGCACAGCGCGAGGGCATGGATCGGGGAGAACGCGATCCATCGTGCCGCGCCGATCCTCACCCGGCTCGCCGAGTA
>NZ_QOAY01000311.1:3057-10293 GCF_003314775.1 Microbacterium sp. H6
CGGGCCAGGGAGGTGCCGGTCGAGGGGCTGCTGTACCGCGAGAGTCTGAGCGCCGTGCGCATCGCAGGTGGCGTCGCGGGGAACGTCATCCCCGATGCCTGCGAGGTCGAGGTCAACTACCGCTTCGCGCCGAGCAAGTCCGCCGCGGAGGCCGAGACACATCTGCGCGGAGTCCTCGCGGGGTTCGACGTCGAGATCACCGACGCCGCCGAGGGTGCGCGTCCCGGCCTCGACGCGGAGATCGCGAAGCAGTTCGTCGCCGCCGTCGGTGCGGAGCCGCGGCCGAAGTACGGCTGGACGGATGTCGCCCGCTTCTCCGCTCTGGGGATCCCCGCCGTCAACTACGGTCCCGGCGACCCGCACCTGGCCCACCACGATGAGGAGCGCGTGCCGCTCGCGCAGATCGACGCCGTGGAGCGGGGCCTGCGCGCATGGCTCACCTCGCACTGAGCGCAGCGCGCCGTTGGGCGAAGGCGCCGATCGCGCTGCGCGTCGCGCTGATCTACCTCGGGGCGCGGGTCGTGACGACGGTGCTCCTCATCATCGCCGCATCGCTGTCGACCTCCTCCTCGCGCTTCGGCGCCGGGGCGGGCCTGATCGATTTCGTGCTCGGCTGGGACGCGCAGTGGTACTGGCTCGTCGCCGAGAACGGGTACCCGACAGAGCTGCCGCTCACGGATGCGGGCGACGTCGCCGAGAATGCCTGGGCCTTCATGCCGGTGTTCGCATATGCGGCCAAGGGGATCGGTCTCGTGCTCGGTTCCTGGGGAGCAGGCGCCCTCCTCCTCTCTCTCGGGGTCGGATACCTGGCGTGCCTCGTGCTGCACCGGCTGCTGCGCGAGCGCATCGGTGATTCCGCTGCGCTGTGGGCAGTGGTCTTCTTCGCGGCCGGCCCGATCGCGGCGATGTTCCAGGTGGGATACGCCGAGACGCTGTTCCTCCTGCTGCTCTTCCTCGCCCTCGACATGACGGCGCGGCGGAAGTACGCCTGGCTGTATCTGCTCATCCCGGCGATGGCCTTCACCCGCCCCGGCGTCCTCGCCTTCGCGCTCTATCTGGGATTGCACGGCGTGGTGCGCTGGATCCGTCGCCGCGACGATCCGTTGGTGGGGAGGGAGATCGCACACATCCTCGCGCTCGGGGCGCTCGCGACCCTCTGCGGATTCGCCTGGCAGGTGATCGCCGGCATCGCGACAGGGGACGCGGGGGCGTATCTCGCGACCGAGCTCGCCTGGCGTCAGCACTGGATCACCGGCGGCGTCGAAGGGTTCATCCCTTTCGAGGGGTGGATCCAGGCGTCGCAGTTCTGGTTCGGTCTCTGGGGCTTGCCGCAGTGGTGGGGGCCCATCGCCCTGGTGCTCATCGTGGCAGGTGCCGCCGCAGTGCTCCTGCTCTCACCGCAGGTACGGGCGCTCGGCGTCGATCTTCGCCTCTGGAGCGCGAGCTATCTGCTCTACCTGCTCGCCGTCTTCTTCCCCCAGTCGAGCACCTTCCGCCTGCTGCTCCCGCTCAGTCCGTTGTGGGGCGCGGTCGCCGTGCCGCGGTCTCGGCTCTGGCGTCTCGGCGTCCTGGCGGCATGTCTGGTCGGTCAATGGGTCTGGATATATCACGTGTATGGGCTCGGGAACACGTTCTGGCAGGTCCCGTGACCGTGGAGCTCGACCCAATTGTTGCTCCGTGACCTCCAGGTCCCGGTGACACCCGATAAACTCATCCCATACCACCGGAGGAAAGGGAGCCACGATGGCAGCGATGAAGCCGAGGACCGGAGACGGGCCTATGGAAGCCGTGAAGGAAGGACGACTCATCATCGTGCGCGTTCCACTCGAAGGCGGCGGCCGCCTGGTCGTCTCCGTGAACGACGCCGAGGCCAAGGAGCTTCACGACGTGCTTGGCGCCGTCGTGGCACCGGCCTGATCGACCAGGGATCCGCGTCAGCGGATCCGAAAGGGCGGTGGTTCCTCGGAACCACCGCCCTTCTTCCTGGGTCGGCACCTGCGTGGTCGGCGCCGCCTCCATCGGGAATCCGTGCGATCAGCCGCGCTCTGCGAGGCTGATCAGCTGCAGCAGGCCTTCGCCCGCGGGGGAGAGCGTCGCGAGCACGGCCGAAGACTCCTGCGTCTCCTGCACGAGGGATCGGTAGGCGGCCGTGATCTCGTCGCGCTGCACCGGGTCGGCGACGCGGCCGCCCGCCAGGACACGCGGCACGAGCACGAGGCCACCGGTGCGTGCGAGACGCAGACCGTGCTCGACGTACTCGATGACGTGCTCGGGGTCGGCGTCGACCAGCACGATGTCGTAGGAGTTCTCGTTCATGCGCGGGAGCACGTCGATCGCACGCCCCGTGATGAAACGTGCTCTCGTGGAGGGGATCTTCGCGTCGGAGAAGGCCTGCCGCGCGGCGGCGAGGTGCTCCGGTTCGTTGTCGATCGAGGTGAGCACGGCCTGGGGCGCGCCGCGGAGCAGCCAGAGTCCGGAGACACCGGCACCGGTGCCGATCTCGACGATCGACCTGGCGCCGGTCGCGGCGGCGAGCACAGCGATCTGAGAGCCGACGGACGCGCTGACGGGCATGGCCCCGAGCTCGAGCGCGTGCGCACGGGCGCGAGCGATGGCGTCGGGTTCCACGATGGACTCGCGCAGAAAACGCGCGTTCGCGTCATGCTCGCTCATGGCCTGTATCTCCCTGCCTGCCTGTGATCTTCTCCAGCGTATTCGGTCCGCGAGTGCGGGGACCGCAGGCGCGGCGGTAGCCTGTAGAGATGACGTTCGGGCTCACCTTCGAGAAGCTGTTGCTGATCGGCCTCATCGCGGTTCTGATCATCGGCCCCGAGCGTCTCCCGCGCGCAGCGGAGAGCTTCTCCCGCATGGTCCGCAAGGCCGGCGAGTACCTTCGTGCGACCAAGTCGAGGGTGCGCGAGGAGATGGGCCCCGAGATCGACGACGTCGACTGGCGCAAGCTCGATCCCCGCCAGTACGACCCGCGTCGGATCATCCGCGATGCCCTCATGGAAGAGCCGCAGCCGGCGACCCCGATGCAGGCCACAGCGACGATCGCGGAGCCGGTCGCAGGCTCCATCGCCCCCACGCGCGCGGTCCCGCAGGAGTTCAGTGCGACCAACCGCCCGCCGTTCGATCCCGAGGCGACCTGACCCGGTCGCGACGTCAGGGGTCCGCGGGAGAGGGCTAGGAGATCCGGGAGCGGAGAGCGGCGATGTCGTCGTCCGTCAGCAGCTCGCGGGGTATCGCGGTCGCGGCCGAGGTGTCGCGCAGCTTCAACAGCACCGCGTCCCTTCCCACGTGCATCCTCTGGAACGTGCGGTACGCGATGTCGGAGCGACGTCGCCCGCTTCCCATCTGCAGACCCTCGTCTTCCAGTGACACCCACACGCGTGTCCCGACGGGCATCGCGATCCGCACGGCGGTGCGCGCCCCCGACACCGACATGAACACGGCGAAACCTGCGAGCGCGACAATGAGCACGGGCATCCAGCCTGCCCCGTAAGGTCCCTCTTCCCCCGGAGCCACCGGCGCGGTGAGGTTGACGACGCTGAAGACGAGCGCCGCCGCGAGTGCGACCCACATGACGATGGCCGCAGGACGGGTCAGCGAGTAGATCGCGGCGTCGCGTGCCATCCGTCGCAGCAGGCTCTCGTCGACGGTCAGGGAACGTGCAGGCATCCGAGCATCCTCCCAGTCCCTAGCGGATCGACATGGGCAGGGATCGGCCGGAGAGACCCCTGCCCCGGTGCGCGAGCGCGCTCGCGAGGCCGCGGATGGTCACGGCTGCGGCATCGTCCGTGTCGTCGGAGACGATCGGCCGTCCGGTGTCTCCGCCTTCGCGCAGGGCGGGGCTCAGCGGGATGGATGCCAGCAGCGGGACCGCGGCTTCCGGTTCGGAGAGTGCTTCGGCGACGGCCGCGCCGCCTCCGGAGCCGAACAGGTCGACGACAGTGCCGTCGGGGAGGGTGTACGCCGCCATGTTCTCGATGACGCCGATAACGCGCTGGCCCGTCTGCCGGGCGACGAGTCCGCTGCGGATGGCGACGTCGGCGGCGGCGGTCTGCGGCGTCGTGACCACGAGCACCTCCGCATGGGGGAGGAGCTGGCCGATCGAGATGGCGATGTCGCCCGTTCCCGGTGGCATGTCGATCAGCAGCACATCGAGGTCGCCGAAGAACACGTCGGTGAGGAACTGCGACACCGTGCGGTGCAGCATCGGACCGCGCCACGCGACGACGGATTCGCCGTCGCGGAGGAACATCCCGATGGAGATCGTCTTCACGTCGTGTGCGACAGGGGGGAGCATGAGGTCGTCGATGCGCGTCGGCTGCGTGCCTGCCGGGATGCCGAGCAGGCCAGGGATCGAGAAGCCGTGCACATCGGCGTCGACGAGCCCGACGGAGAGACCCTGCGCGGCGAGGGCGACCGCGAGGTTGGCCGTGACCGTCGACTTGCCCACGCCGCCCTTGCCGCTGGAGACGAGGATCACGCGGGTGAGGGAGTCGGGGCCGAACGGCATGTGCCGTGCCGGCCTGCCCGCGCGGAGCTTCTCCGTGAGCGCCTTCCGCTCGGTCGGAGTCATCACGCCGACCTCGACCTCGACCTCGGCGATACCGGGAACGGACGCTGCAGCCTCGCGCACATCCGTCTCGATCCTGGCAGCGGCGGGGCAGCCCACGATCGTCAGGACGATGCCGACGTGTGCGCGATCACCCTCCACCGAGATGTCGCGGACCATGTCGAGATCGCCGATGGGACGACGCAGCTCGGGATCCGTCACAGCGGCGACGGCGGATCGGACGCGCTCCACCGCCGTCACGATGCGGAGCCGGATCGGGTCTTCTCAGGAGACTCTTCGAGCTCGGCGAGAAGAGCCTTGAGCTCCTGACGGAGCACGTCGCGCGTCACGACCTGCGAATTGCGCTCCTCGAGCGACATCCGTAACGCCACGATCTCGCGGGCGAGGTACTCGGTGTCGGCGAGGTTGCGCTCTGCACGCTGGCGGTCCTGTTCGATCTGCACCCTGTCGCGGTCGTCCTGACGGTTCTGCGCGAGCAGGATGAGGGGTGCCGCATAGGAGGCCTGCAGCGAGAGCATGAGCGTCAGAGCCGTGAACCCGAGCGCGGCGTCGTCGAAGCGCAACTCGTCCGGCATCAGGGTGTTCCACACGATCCACAGCACGCAGAACAGGGTGAGGATCAGGAGGAACGCCGGCGTCCCCATCGCCCGCGCGACCCACTCCGTGAAACGGCCGAAGCGGTCGCGTGAGGTCGCCCTGGGGCGTGTGGTCGTGCGCCCTGGCGCGTCGAGGCGGGGGGAGCGGGGCATCAGCGCACCTCCTTCGCCGGAGCGGCGGCGTCGTCATTGTCGTGCGAGCGCCAGTCGTCGGGCAGCAGGTAGTCGAGCACGTCGTCGATGCTGATCGCTCCGACCAGGCGGTGCGCCGCGTCGATCACCGGGAGCGACACCAGGTCGTAGCTGGCCAGGAGGCGTGCCACCTCGGCGGCGGAGGCGGTGACGGGCACGGGTTCGAGACTGTCGTCGAGGATCGCGCCGAGCCGTTCATGCGGCGGGTAGCGCAGCATCCGCTGGAAGTGCACGAGCCCCAGCAGGCGCCCCGTCGGCGTCTCGAACGGGGGGAGCGTCACGAACACCGCGGCGGCCAGGGCCGGATGCAGCTCGTGGCGGCGGATCAGCGCGAGCGCTTCGGCCACGGTGGCATCGGCGGACAGGATGATCGGTTCCGGGGTCATCAGACCGCCGGCAGTGTCCGGGCCGTAGCGCAGCAGCATCCTGACGTCTTCGGCCTCCTCCGGCTCCATGAGCTCGAGGAGCTGCTCCAGACGGTCCGGTGCCAGCTGCGCGAGGAGGTCGGCCGCGTCGTCCGGCTCCATCTGGTCGAGGATGTCGGCCGCGCGCTCGTCTCCCAGGCGATCGAGGATGTGCACCTGCTCGTCTTCGGGCATCTCCTCGAGGGCATCCGCGAGGCGGTCGTCGGAGAGCTCCTCCGCGACCTCGATCATGCGCTGCTGCGGGAGATCGAGGAGGGTGTTGGCGAGGTCGGCCGCATGCAGCTCGGAGTACGAGGCGACGAGCTGCTCCGCCGACTGCGACTCGCCGGGAGCGCGCTGCTCCGTCACCTCGCTCCAGGCGGCGAAGGTCGTCGGGCCCTTCGCGAAGGGAGAGGCGCTGGTCTTGGGTCGGCGGAGGAACAGCTGGCTGATCGCCCACTCGCCGAGCCGGTTGGGCTCGATCGCGATGTCCTCGATCACGGCGGTGCCGCTGCCGTCGACGAAGCTCACCCGTCGCCCGAGCATCTCCGCCAGCACGCGGACCTCACCGGCGCGGGGGGAGAAGCGGCGCACGTTGATCAGGCCCGTGGTGATCACCTGGCCGGAGCGGATCGAGGTGACGCGTCCGATCGAGAGGAACACATGTCGTCGCCCCGGGATCTCCACGACCAGGCCGATGACGCGGGGTGCCGCGGTACTTCGATACACGACGACGACATCCCGGACCTTGCCGAGCCGGTCGCCGACGGGATCGAAGACGGCGCACCCGGCGAGGCGCGCGGCGAATACCCGTTGTGTGCTCACCTCTCCAGAGTAGTCGGCGGCTCAGGTCTCCGGCGGGATGGCCGCGCCTCGGGCCGTCCATCGGTGCGCGTGGAAGAATAGCCGGATGAGCATGCTGAACCGGCCCGCGAGCGGCACAGACACCGGCGAGATCGTCGCGTCGATGCGCGACTACGAGAGCGCGCAGAAGACGGTCTCGAAGCTGATCGCGGGGGAGGTGCCCGCGCGCGACATCGCCATCGTCGGACAGAGCGTGCGCACGGTCGAGCGGGTGACCGGCAAGCTCGGCTATGCCGCCGCAGCGCGCTCCGGCGCGATCAACGGCGTGCTGATCGGTCTCTTCCTCGCCGCGATCCTCGTGCTGGGCAACCCCGAGGTGCCGATCCAGCTCTTCCTGGGCTTCGTGCTCATCGGCGTCGCGGTCGGAATGCTCCTGAGCCTCATCACCTATGCGATCGTGCGTCGTCGCCGAGACTTCGCCAGTGTCACGCAGTTCGCCGCCGATCACTACGAGGTCACGGTGCTCTCCTCCTCGCTGGGCAAGGCCCGTCAGGTGCTCGGGGCCAACAAGGTCGCACCGGTGCGTCCCCCCGTCAACCTCGATGAACCGCCCCGCTACGGCGAGCGGATCACTCCTGGGGCGACGGTGCCGGAAGCC
>NZ_QOAY01000206.1:0-4521 GCF_003314775.1 Microbacterium sp. H6
AAGCGGCGCCGGACGTGGCGTCTTCGACGGCTACGGCGCGGGCCGGGTCGACGCCGAGGGCGGCGGCACCGGCGGCGAACATGTCGGCTGCGGGCTTGGAGGCCAGACCATCGCGCTCGGCGACGACGCCATCGACCACGATGCGGAAGAAGGAGCGGATGCCGGCGGCGCCGAGGACCTCTTCGGCGTTCTTGGAGCTCGAGACCACCCCGAGCGGGATGCCGGCATCGTGCAGAGCCTCGACGAGGGCGAGCGAGCCGGGATACGCGGCGATGCCCTGACCGCGTAGCGATGCGGCGAACGCGGCGTTCTTGCGGTTGCCGATACCGCACACGGTCTCGGCTGAGGGGTCGTCGTCGACGTCGCCCCATGGCAGCTCGACGTTGCGACTGCGCATCAGGCTCGCCACGCCGTCGTAGCGCTTCTTGCCGTCGACGTAGTCGTAGTAATCGGCATCGTTGTACGGCGGAGTGATGCCCCATCGGGCGAAGACGTCGTCGAAGACGGCCTTCCACGCACGCATGTGCACCTCGGCCGTGGGGGTCAGCACGCCGTCGAGGTCGAACAGCACGCCGTCAGCGTGGAACAGGTCGGGCAGTGCTTCGGGCACAGAGCCTCCAGGAGAAGGGCGATCGTCGGGCCGGCACCTCTCCGTGCCACTGTGCAAGCGTAATGCGGTGACGCGCCACGGGGTAACCCCCGAGAGCGGATCAGAGCAGCTCGGCCGTCTGCCTGGCGATCTGCAGTTCCTCGTCGGTGGGCACCACCAGCACCGTGACGCGAGACGCATCCGCGGAGATGCGCCGGATGCCCCGCTCGCGCGCCTCGTTCCTCGCCCCGTCGATCTCCACACCGGCGAACCCGAGCGTCGCCATGGCCGCAGCGCGCACCGGGGCCGCGTTCTCGCCCACACCGGCCGTGAAGGCGATGACGTCCACTCCCCCGAGCTGTGCGATATAGGCACCTGCGTACGCACGCAGGCGGTGCACGTAGACGTCGAAGGCGAGGATCGCCGCGTCGTCCTCGGCCTCGACACCGGCGAGGATGTCGCGCATGTCACTGCGCCCCGCGAGGCCGGCGAGCCCGCTGCGGGTGTTGAGCAGGGAATCGAGGTCGTCGATCGACAGGCCGGCGCGGCGCGACAGGTGCACGAGCGCCGCCGGGTCGATGTCTCCGGAGCGTGTGCCCATGACCAGGCCCTCGAGCGGCGTGAGGCCCATCGAGGTCTCCACCGACCTGCCGCCGTCGATCGCGGTCACCGACGCGCCGTTGCCGAGGTGGAACACCAGCTGACGGAGCTCGGAGATGTCGCGGCCGAGGAACGCGGCGGCCGACTCGCTCACGTACTGGTGGCTCGTGCCGTGGAAGCCGTAGCGTCGCACCCGATGCTCCGCGGCGAGCGCGGCGTCGATCGCATAGGTGTAGGCGGCGGGCGGGAGCGTCTGGTGGAAGGCGGTGTCGAACACCGCGACGTGCGGCACCTCGTCGAACACCGCCCGCGCGGCACGGATACCGGCGAGGTTCGCGGGGTTGTGCAGCGGCGCGAGCACCGCGAGCTCGTCGATCTGACGTTCCACGTCGGCGTCGATGAGGGTCGGGGCGTAGAAGCGCGCACCACCGTGGACGACGCGATGCCCGACCGCGACGGGGCGGTGGTCGTCGAGCGAGGGGCCGTGAGCGGCGAACTGCTCTCGCATCACCTCGAACGCCTCAGCGTGGTCGGCGATCGGCCGCTCGCTGCGGAAGGTGGCATCGAGCATCGTCGGCACGGCATCGCCGTCGACGACGGGGCGCACGGTGTGGGCGACCGGGCTGGCCTGCTGACCGATGCGCTCGATCAGTCCGCTCGCGAGGAGGTTCTCCTGCTCGATGTCGATCAGGCTGTACTTCAGTGACGAGGATCCGCTGTTGATGACCAGGATGGCGCTCATGCCGGGTCCTCCGACTGCTCTGTCGTCCGCTCTGCTCCCTGCGCCTGGATGGCCGTGATCGCCACCGTGTTGACGATATCGGCGACGAGGGCACCACGGGAGAGATCGTTGATGGGCTTGTTGAGGCCCTGCAGCACCGGTCCGATCGCGACGGCGCCGGCCGAGCGCTGCACGGCCTTGTACGTGTTGTTGCCGGTGTTGAGGTCGGGGAACACGAATACGGTCGCCCTGCCCGCCACGGCAGAGTCGGGGAGCTTGGCCTTGGCCACTGCCGCGTCCGCCGCCGCGTCGTACTGGATCGGGCCCTCGACGGGAAGCTCGGGGGCGCGCTCGCGCACGAGAGCCGTGGCCGCGCGCACCTTGTCGACATCGGCACCGGAGCCGGACTCCCCCGTCGAGTACGAGAGCATCGCCACCCGTGGATCGATGCCGAACTGCCGGGCGGTCGTCGCCGACGAGACCGCGATGTCGGCGAGCTGCTCGCTGGTGGGGTCGGGGATCACGGCGCAGTCGCCGTAGACGAGCACGCGGTCGGCGAGCGCCATCAGGAACACGCTGGAGACCACGTTCACACCCGGCTTGGTCTTGATGATCTCGAACGACGGGCGGATCGTGTGCGCCGTGGTGTGCGCGGCGCCGGACACCATGCCGTCGGCGAGTCCGAGATGCACCATCATGGTGCCGAAGTACGACACGTCGGTCACGGTGTCGGCGGCCTGAGCGATGGTGATCCCCTTGTGCGCCCGCAGCCGTGCGTACTCCGCGGCGAAGCGCTCGACGAGGCCGGGGTCGTTGGGACTGAGCACCTGAGCCGCAGCGATGTCGATCCCCAGTTCGGCCGCCCGACCACGGATGGCCGCCTCGTCGCCGAGGATCGTCAGATCGGCTACCTCTCTCGCCAGCAGCGTCGCCGCGGCGCGGAGGATGCGGTCGTCGTCCCCTTCCGGCAGCACGATGCGACGGCGGTCCGCGCGGGCGCGCTCGATGAGTCCGTACTGGAACATCAGCGGCGTCACCACGTGCGCTTCCGCGAGCCCGAGCTGCTCCGTCAGTTCCGTGATGTCGACGTGGGCCTGGAAGAGGGCGAGCGCGCGGTCGTACCGTGTTCGCGAGTCGGCGGAGATGCGTCCTCGAGTGCTCATCACCCGGACCGCCGTGTCGTAGGTGCCCAGATCGGTGGTGATGATCGGCACCGACGACGCGAAGCCGTCGAGCAGCTGCACGATGGGCTCAGGCAGCGGGAACGGTCCGTTCAGGATGATGCCGGCGATGCGCGGGAAGGTGCCGGACGAATCGGCCAGCAGCGCGGCGAGCAGCACCTCGGTACGGTCGGCGGGGATCACCACCACGGCCTCTTCGGTGAGCCGCGGCAGCACATTGACCATCGACATGCCGGCGACGACGATCGTCAGCGCCTCTCGCGTCAGCCGGTCGTCATCGCCTTTGAGCAGGGTGCCGTCGACGGCGGCGAGGATGCCGCGGATCGAGGGCGCGACCAGTGCGCGGTCCTCGGGGATCGCCCACACGGGTGTGCTCTCGGCCGGCAGGGCTGCGTGCACGGCAGCGACGATGTCGTCGAGCGCTGCGGGATCGGCGCGGTTCACGGCGACGGCGAACAGCTCTGCACGCTCCTCCGCGAGCTCGGACAGGGCGAGAGCGGCGATCTGCGCGATCGCCGCAGCCGGACGAGCCGTCGTCGTGCCCAGCTGCTCGGCCTGACGCTGTTGGTCGCGGCCGCTGAGCACGAGCAGCACCGGCGCACCGAGGTTCGCCGCGATCCTGGCGTTGAAGCCGAGCTCGGCGGGACTCGCCACATCGGTGTAGTCGCTGCCGACCACGACCACGGCGTCGCACTGCGCCTCGACGGCCTTGAATCGCGCCACGATCGTCGACAGCGCGGCCTCGGGGTCGGCGCGCACATCGTCGTAGGTGACGCCGATGCAGTCGTCGTAGTCGAGGTTCACCCCGTCGTGGGCGAGCAGGAGCTCCAGGATCTCGTCTCGTTCCGTGACCGACCGGGCGATGGGCCGGAACACGCCGACCCGCGGCGAGACGCGCATCAGGGCATCGAGAGCCCCGAGGGCGATCGTCGACTTGCCGGTATGGCCTTCGGCCGAGGTGATGTAGATGCTCTGCGCCACGGCTTCAGCTTAGGCGCGGCGTCGATGAACGCACCGAGCGTCGCACCGGATCAATTGCCTGGCGTCACTCGCACGGTCCGGACAGGGCGTCGACGACGGCCGTGGCATCAGCGCCGAACCGGGAGTAGTAGTCGCGATCGGTGTTGATCTGCACCCGATGGATCGCGTGCGACGGCTCCATCGTCTGCCAGTCGGGGAGCCGTCCGAGCCGCTCGAAGAACAGCGTCGTCGCCGTCGCGGGATCCATCCTCTGCTCGGCGCTGCCCCACCACTCCTGCTGCTGGAACAGTCCGATGCTGGTGGTGCGCGAACCGTCGGGGTTCGTGAATCCGCGCGTCTCCCAGTCGCCGTAGTCGATGTTGCGCAGGCTGCTCTCGCCCATCGCCGTCATCACACCGAGGATCTGCCCGTCCCGTCCGAAGCCGAGCGCTCCCGCCGTGCGGATGATC
>NZ_QOAY01000206.1:4640-4934 GCF_003314775.1 Microbacterium sp. H6
GGGATCGCGCGCGAGACCGAGCGGGATCAGGACGAAGAGGCCGACGGCCACGATGAGCGCACCGGCGGAAAGCAGAAGGCGCTGCGCGATCTTCCGGCGTCGGAGGCGATTCGCCGCCTGGCGTCGAGCACCGGGCTTGCGCCGACGCTTCGCGGTTCCTCGCCGCGTCGTCTTCCTCGCCGCCGGCTTGCGCTTCGCTCGCGACGCCGGTGCGGCACTCATACGGGCAGGGCTCCGCGCTCGGCTCTCGGGCGGCGACCGACGAAGGCGGCCACGCCGCCGCCGATGGCGCCG
>NZ_QOAY01000206.1:5162-8161 GCF_003314775.1 Microbacterium sp. H6
CCTCGGCGACACCGAAGACGCCGGCGAACATCGATCCCCCGTACACCCCGATCACGACCACGGCGATCACGGCGTACAGGATGCGGTGCGCGACGCGGCCGGGGGCGAACACCCGCATGACGACATAGCCGAAGTAGCCGAACACCAGCCCCGATGCGCCGACCGTGAGTGTGCCCGGCGCGTTGAACACCCAGGTGCCGATGCCGCCGACGAGCGCGACGACGGCCGTGACGGCCCAGAACCGGCGGGTGCCCTCCACGGCGACGAGGCACCCGAGCACCAGGATCGGCACCGAGTTCGCGATGAGATGCTGCCAGTTCGCGTGCAGGAGTGGCCCGAGCACGATGCCCCCGAGTCCGGAGGCGTCCCCGGAGCGCAACCCGAAGCCGGTGAAGGAGCCGGGGAGGATCGCGTCGGCGAACTGCACGACCCACATGGCGACGAGCAGCAGCACCGGTGAGGCGAATCGGCCGAGCGGGTGCTGCGCCTGAGGCGGGGTGACGGTCACCGGACGATTGTCGCAGGTGCAGCCAGGAGACGACTGAGCGTCGGACGGACCCGCCCGCCGGAAATGAAAGTGACCCTCCGCGCACCCAGCAGAGCCCGGTTACCCTTGCTGCGTTTCCGCCCTGGGGGAATTGGCCTGGATGCCGCCACGCGGAGAGCCGTCAACCATCCTAACCCGACCGGCGCCGCGTTTCGAACCGCGCTCCCCTGCGCGCCTATCCGGTGCACGCATCCTCAGGGGAACCTGCCAGAGCGGCGCATCGTGCGCAGGGTTACGATCGAGTGACGCGCACCGCAGCGCCGCGATGTGAGAGGGAACGCATGCCAGAGAACGCCCCCCTGATGCCGGTGACGATCGACGCCGAACGCTTCGCCGCGCAGACGTCGGCCATCCTCGGTTCGATCGGCCAGGTCATCGACGGGAAACCGGATGCGGTGCGCAGCGCTCTCGTATGCCTGCTCGCCGAAGGGCACCTGCTCATCGAGGACGTTCCCGGCGTGGGGAAGACGATGCTCGCCAGGGCTCTCGCCGCCAGCGTGGACGCGACGGTGCGACGCATCCAGTTCACCCCGGATCTGCTGCCGGGCGACGTCACGGGCGTCTCGGTCTACAACCCGGTCGACCGCGAGTTCGAGTTCAAGCGCGGTGCCGTGTTCGCGCACATCGTGATCGCCGACGAGATCAACCGCTCCTCCCCCAAGACGCAGTCCGCCCTGCTGGAGGCGATGGAGGAGGGCCAGGTCACGGTCGACGGCTCCACCCACCAGCTCCCCCAGCCGTTCCTGGTCGTCGCGACCCAGAACCCCCTGGAGATGGAGGGCACGTACGCCCTCCCCGAAGCGCAGCGCGATCGGTTCATGATGCGCATCTCGATGGGATACCCCGACGCCGCGGCCGAGGCCCTCATGCTGCGCCAGCGTGACGTGGTGAGCCCGCTCGCCGCCGTCTCGCCCGTCGCCGATGCGTCCTCGATCTCGCAGCTCATCGCATGGGCACGGTCCGTGCACGTCGCGCCGGCCCTCGAGGAGTACACGGTCGCCCTCGCGCAGGCGACGCGCAACGACCCGAACCTCCACCTCGGCGCCAGCCCCAGGGCCACGCTGCAGCTGGTCAGGGCGGCGAAGGTGTGGGCGGCGCTCGACGGCCGCGACTACGTGATCCCCGATGACATCACTGCCCTGCTCATCCCGGTCCTCGCGCACCGTCTGCTTCCGGCGCGCGGCGCACATCGCACGGGAGCCCAGCCCGTCGAGGCCGCTCTCACCCAGATCGTCGAGCGGGTGCGCGTACCCGTCGCGACCCGTTCCTGACACACCGATCATGCGACGACGACGAGCCCTCACCGGTCGCGGCGCCGGAGCGCTCGTCGCCGCGCTCTGCTGCATGATCGCCGCGAACCTGCTGGGCACCCGCATCCTGCTGTACCTCGGCGTGCTGCTGGCGGCGGTCACGCTCTTCTCCCTCCTCGCCGTCAGGCTGCCCCGACGATCCGGCACCGTCACGCGGCAGATCTCCACCGATCTGCTGACGGTGTCCGAGACGTCCCGCGTGACCGTGCGCTTCTCGCTGCGCGCGATCCGCGTCCCCCGCGGGCTCTGGCACGATGTGCTCCCCGACGCGGTGTCGGGCGACTCCGGCGGCGAGTATCCTCCGGAGAACGGGCAGCTCAGCTACCTGATCACCGGCGTCAGAAGAGGCGTCTGGCCGTTGGGTCCTCTGATGCTGCGCACCGTCGACCCGTTCGGGCTGGCCCAGCGTGAGCAGGCGTTCGGCGAGACCCGGAGCGTCACCGTGGTGCCAGAGGTGTTCGCCCTCGCCCCGCTCGCCGTGCGGGTCGGGGCGGCCGGGGGGACAGCGCACACCTCATCGACCAGGCTCGGACAGGGCAGTGACAACCTCTCGCCGCGCGGCTACATCCCGGGGGATTCGATGCGGCGCATCCACTGGCGTGCCACGGCACACCGCGGTCAGCTCATGGTTCGCCAGGAAGAGGAGGAGTCCAGCCCCGACGCGGTGGTCGTGCTGGACCGGAGCGGGCGCCGCTGGGATACCCAGGGGAGCGACGTTGATCCTGCCTTCGAATCCGCCGTCTCGCTGTGCGCTTCCGCGGCCGTGCATCTGGCCTCCGAGGGGTACAGCGTCGACGTGATCGACAGCGCAGGCACGTTGCTCGGCGCCCTCCGCGGGCACGAGGACGACCGCGACAGCCTGCTCGCAGCGCTCGCGATGGTCACGCCTCGCGGGGAGAGCCGCGACCTGATGGCACTCATCGGAGGCACGCCTCCCGGACCGCTCGTCTACATCACCGGGCGCCTCGATGAGGAGGACGCCACACTGCTGAGGTCGGCGGGCGCCGCAGCGCCGATGCTGTTCAGCACCGAGCTTCTTCCGGGGGCCACCGAAGCGGCGGCACGTCATGGGTGGACCGTCGCGCCCCTCGGCGAGGACATCTCGGCCGCGTGGGAGGATGCCGTCTCCGCACGGATCGGAG
>NZ_QOAY01000117.1:0-1085 GCF_003314775.1 Microbacterium sp. H6
CGGCCAGCACGGCGCGGAGCGTCGCGGCGTGCGTCCGGCGCTCGGGCGTCGTGACCTTGCCGGCGACACGCGACACCGATCCGAGCACGTCGATCGCGGGGTGGTGGCCTGACAGTGCGAGCGCCCGGTCGAGCACGACATGGCCGTCGAGGATCGACCGCACCGTGTCGGCGATCGGCTCGTTGTGGTCGTCGCCGTCGACGAGCACCGTGTAGATGCCGGTGATGGAACCGCGCGTGTCCGTGCCTGCCCGCTCGAGCAGACCGGCGAGGAGGGAGAACGTGGAGGGCGGGTATCCGCGGGTGGCCGGAGGCTCCCCGGCCGAGAGCCCGATCTCGCGCTGCGCCATGGCGACGCGCGTGAGCGAGTCCATCATGAGGATGGCGTGTGCGCCGTCGTCGCGGAAGGCCTCGGCGATCCTGGTGGCGGTGTACGCGGCGCGGATGCGGGCCATGGCAGGTTGGTCCGAGGTCGAGACCACCACGACGGAGCGGGCGAGTCCTTCCGGCCCGAGGTCGTCTTCGATGAACTCGCGCACCTCGCGTCCGCGCTCG
This sequence comes from Microbacterium sp. H6, assembly GCF_003314775.1. Classification (NCBI taxonomy): domain Bacteria; kingdom Bacillati; phylum Actinomycetota; class Actinomycetes; order Micrococcales; family Microbacteriaceae; genus Microbacterium; species Microbacterium sp. H6. The sequence goes on from NZ_QOAY01000117.1 coordinate 555, forward strand.
CCGACCAGCGCGATCACGGTGACCTCTGCTTCGGTGCCCCGCGCGATCATCGACAGCAGCGACGACTTCCCCACACCGGAACCCGCGAAGAGTCCGACGCGCTGACCGCGTCCGACGCTGACGAGTGTGTCGAGCGTCCGTACGCCGAGCGGAAGGGGCGAGTCGATCCGGTCGCGGCCCATGATGGAGGGCGGAGCATGGTCGAGGCTCACCGGCACAGCACCGGTCAGCGGACCCTTCCCGTCGATCGGGCGGCCCAGACCGTCGAGGACGCGTCCGAGGAGCGCTGCTCCTGTCGGCACCCGCAGTGCTCCTCCGCGAGCGCGCACAGGGGCTCCCACCGTGAGGCCGGCGACAGGGGCGAGCGGCATGCAGCGCAGTCCGCCCTCGCTGATCGCGACGACCTCGGCATCGACACCGTCCAGCGTCACGACGTCGCCGACGGCCCCGTCGAGGCCACGCACCTGCACGCTGAGGCCGCGTACCTGGGAGACCTCGCCGATGCGCTCGGGTCGAACCGCCTCGCGCACC
>NZ_QOAY01000155.1:0-205 GCF_003314775.1 Microbacterium sp. H6
TCCGTCCGCGCCGACGACCCCGATCTCCGCGCACGCATCGACGGCACGGTCGCCTACGTCCTCGCTCAGACGGGGGAGCCGGCAGCCGCCGAACAGCTGTGCCGCGAAGCGCTCGGCCGGCCCGGTCTGCGGAGCGAGACCATCGCGGTGCTCAGCGGACAGCTCGGCACACTGCTCATGCACGGTGGTCGGCTGGCCGAGGCGG
>NZ_QOAY01000155.1:250-898 GCF_003314775.1 Microbacterium sp. H6
GCCGTGCGATCGACACGATCAGCGCGATCGGAGACGAGACGACCGAGCTCGCCAACTGCCTGATGAACCGCTCGGTGGTGCGGATGCAGCAGCGCGAACTCGAGACCTGCATCGAGGATCTGCAGCGTGCGGTGGCCGTGTACGAGGCGAACGGCGACGAGGAGCCACTCGCCGAGGCCAGGCACAACCTCGGGTACGCGGCCCTGCTCGGAGGAGACCTCGTCACCGCGCTCACGCTCATGACACGTTCCCGCCCGACGCTCGCCGCGATCAGCGATCTCGCTGCAGCCATCAGCGACCTCGATCGCGCGGAGGTGCTGCGCGACGCGGGACTCACCACCGAGGCCGAAGCACTCCTCGAGCAGGTCGCCGCCCAGTTCGGTACCCAACGGATGCGACAGGCCAGAGGCGAGTCGGAGTTCCATCTGGCTCGCTCTCTCCTGCGTCATGATCCTGCCGCAGCCGAACGCGCAGCACGCACCGCAGCGCGACGCTTCACCGCGCTCGCGAACGACGGGTGGGCGGCCCGAGCAGAGGCGGTGCGGCTGGAGGCGCAGCAGCGAGCGAAGCCGCATCTCCGCATCGACGACGCGGCGTTCGCGCGGACGGCGAAAGCCCTCGAACGGAGCGGCTTCCACACCGAGGCCA
>NZ_QOAY01000066.1:0-205 GCF_003314775.1 Microbacterium sp. H6
TCCTGCCGCCGCTCCGGCTCCTGCCGCCGCTCCGGCTCCTGCGGCTGCTCCGGCTCCCGCCGCTGCGACGCCAGCCGAGGCGAAGCTCGCGCTCCCGACCGAGAGCGACAACCTCTACGTCACACCGCTCGTGCGTCGTCTGGCCTCCCAGCAGGGAGTGGACCTGGCTTCCGTCACCGGAACCGGTGTCGGCGGTCGCATCCGC
>NZ_QOAY01000066.1:294-5269 GCF_003314775.1 Microbacterium sp. H6
CTCCTGCTGCTCCCGCGCCGCTCGAGGTCTCGCCGTTGCGCGGCACGACACAGCCGATGTCGCGGCTTCGCAAGGTCCTCGCGAAGCGTGCCGTCGAGTCGATGCAGCAGACGGCCCAGCTGACCACGGTCGTCGAGGTCGATGTCACCGCACTCGCCGACTACCGCGACAGCGTGAAGGCTTCTTTCCTCGAGAAGACGGGTGACAAGCTCTCCTTCCTGCCGTTCTTCGCGCTCGCAACCGCAGAAGCGCTGCAGGCGTTCCCGATCGTGAACGCGACGGTCGACGGCGAGAACATCGTCTACCCGGCCAGCGAGAACGTCTCGATCGCCGTCGACACCGAGCGTGGACTGCTCACGCCGGTGCTGCGCGACGCCGCCTCGAAGAACATCGCGCAGATCGCGCACGAGATCGCCGATCTGGCTGCTCGCACCCGCGACAACAAGCTGAAGCCCGACGAGCTGGCCGGCGGAACTTTCACGCTGACCAACACGGGCTCCCGCGGCGCGCTGTTCGACACGCCTGTGGTCTTCCTCCCGCAGTCGGCGATCCTGGGCACCGGTACCGTCGTCAAGCGCCCCGGACTCGTCAAGGTGGGCGGCGCGGATGCGATCGCCGTCCGGTCCTACGTGTACCTCGCGCTGTCCTACGACCACCGGATCATCGACGGCGCAGACGCGGCACGCTTCCTCGGCGCCGTGAAGGCCCGCCTCGAGGCTGCGCAGTTCGCCGCTCAGCTCGGAGCCTGACCGACACGAGTCATCCTGGCTGATCCGCGACGTCATAGACGTCGCGGATCAGCCATTTCTCGTCTGTGCGGAAAAGGACGACGATGGTCTCGTCCGAGGACGCGGCGTCGGCCATCCCCGCATCGCTCTCGGGGATCGCACGCAATCGCATGACCGCCACGTCGCCGTAGGCATCGACCAGCTCGGGTGCCGTCGGAACGCGGGGCTTCGCGCTGAGCGCATCGACGATCCCCTCCGCATTCCCGGCCACGGCGCTCTGACACGCGCCGTCTCCATCGGCGCTGCACTGCGCGATGATCCGCAGGAGCGCTGACAGCGCCGCGACGGGATCGTCGGCCGCAGCAGACCTCGGCTGCGTGGCCTCGCTCTCCGCGACATCCGTCGCACGGGGCGTCGGGACGTCGGACGCCTCCCCGGAGGATGCCGGCGCCGGTGTGTCCGTGTTGCCGGGCGCGCCACGGGCGCTTGTCTCCGACTCACCACCGGGAAGGAGCAGTCCTCCCACCAGCACAGCCGCTGCGGCGCCTCCCGCGATGGCAAGGGAACGCAGACGGACCTTCGAACGAGCCGTCGATCGCTCGCGTCCCCTCCTCGGCCGTGTGGATCGTCGGTGAGGATGTTGCGCCCCTCTCTCCGAGCGCGCGCGCAGCTCGATGATCGCCTTCTGCACCACGTCGACGATCGCGCTGATGGCGCGGGTGCGACCCGCGTCCCGATGGCGGACCCGGTCCGCGCGCAGGAGCGGCGCTCTCTCCCGAGCCACGGCGACGCGGGGACCGACCGCCCGAGCGACATCCCGAGCCCGCTCCGGGGTGTGGAACTCGCGCCGGAGAGGCTGCGGCGCAGCGACGTCGAGCACCATGGTCTCCCATGCCTCCGTGAGCTTGCGAGGCAGACGCGGCTGAGCGAGAGTCTTGTGCAGCCCCTCTCCGATGCCCGACAGGGCGCGACGGACCACCTTGTCCGCGGTCTGATCGCCGAGAAGCTCGACGAGCTCCACCACACCGGCCCTGACATCGGCGCCCTCCCCGATGACGAAGACAGGCCGTCCACCGTCGGTGAGCCACCACGTGCCCGTGTGCACCCCATCGATCCCTTCCCCCAACTCGTCGAGTCCACGAAGGAGGCTGACGACGAGAGTGCTGATCTCCCCCGCAGTGATGCCCGATCCCGCTGCCTCTCGACGGCCCAGGTATCCGCGCACCCGATCCGTGCACCACGGGAGCAACGCGTCGTGACCATCCCGGCGCCGGCTGACGTCGATGGGAGCGGCGATGTGTTCCGTCCCCGAGTAGCGCCATCCCGCCCATCCGCCGAGGCGCGCGACATCCACTCTGACGACCACCTCATCGCCGTGGGTCACGAGCGTGCCCGAGAAGGGCCCCTCCGCGGGATCGAGGGTGCGCACCACACGGTGCGCCCGCGGAACGAGCGGCGTTCCTCGACCGTCGTCGATCGCGATGTCTTCCATTCCTCCATCTCACCGCGGAGATCCTCCCGGAAGCCGCCAGGGCGGAGCGTCGGGACGGATCCCCTCTGATGCCTCTGCAGTGCAGGAGGAGTGGAATCCGGCCGCTCCGCTCCACGCGAACGCCGACATCACGAGGTCGTCAGACTCGGTAGGCTGGTGCTCATGGCAAAGCGTGCTCCTGAACCCGAAAAGCGTCCTGGGTTCTTCTCCCAGATCAAGTCCCTCTTCCGGTTCACACGTGAGGCCTACTCCTGGCTGCCGTGGGCACAGGCTGCGATCCTCATCGGCGGCGTCCTGCTCGGGCTCGTCGCGGGTTATCTGATCCCTCCCTTCCAGGTATGGACGCTCGTCCTGTGGGGCATCACGGGTCTGATGCTCGGCATCCTCGGCGCCCTGTTCCTGATGACGCGGCTCTCGACCTCTGCCATGTACAGCAAGATCGACGGCATGCCCGGTGCGACCGGCCACGTGCTGAGCACCAGCCTTGGTCGCAGTTGGCAGGCCTCGGAGACTCCCGTCGGCATCAACCCGAAGACGCAGGAAGCTGTCTACCGCACCATCGGCCGCGGCGGCATCGTCATCGTCGGCGAAGGCGCACGCGGACGACTGACCCGTCTCGTGAACGAGGAGCGCAGCAAGGCCCAGCGCGTCGCGCACGGCGTCCCGGTCACCGTTCTGTACGTCGGACACGGTGACGACGAAGTCGCGATCGCCGACCTCTCGAAGACGATCAAGAAGCTCCCCAAGGCGATCGACAAGGCGACGATGGCCGCGGTCATCCGTCGCGTCGACTCGGTGTCGCAGTCGCTTTCCTCGCTGCCGATCCCGAAGGGCATCGACCCGACGAAGGTGCGCTCTCAGCGTCCGCGCTGATCGCACGCACCGCACGACTCAAGAGCGCGGCCGTCCTCCTTCGAGGACGGCCGCGCTCTCTCCTTCACTCGGAGAGCGGCTGCCGAGGCAGACGACGGACTTTCGCCCGACGACGCCGACGTTCCGGGACCATCGATCGCATCTCGTCGAGCTTGCCGAAGCAGAACAGCCGGTCGTCGGCTTCGAGCACGACGTGCTTGCGGGGATTCGGGATCACGCTGACGCCGCGGTGCAGCGTGAGGACCGTGATGTCCCGCTCCCACAGTCCCGCCTCGCCCAACGTCTTCCCGACCAGGTCGACCGCACCGTGCACCATGAGCTCGGCGACACCGTAGCCCGTTGAGACCGTGAGACGCTGGCGCACGTCGATCTCCGGAAAAGCGACCTGCCCCGCGATGTAGTCGATGATGGCACCAGCGACATCGAGCTTCGTCGCGGTCTCGATGCCCTGGAGTCCGGGCGAGGAGTTGACCTCCATGACCAGCGGACCGTCTTCGCCCTCGAGCATGTCGACACCCGCGACCCGCAGGCCCATGATCTGCGCCGAGCGCACCGCCGCGCGCTCGTAGACGGGATCGAGTTCGACCGCCTCGACGGACCCTCCTCGGTGCACGTTCGATCGGAACTCGTCACCGGCAGCGGAACGTCGCATCGCGGCGACGACGCGGTCGCCGACGACCAGCGCTCTGATGTCGCGTCCGCGGCTCTCCGCGATGAACTTCTGGATCAGCACGTTCTGCTTGGTCGAGTGCAGGGTCTCGATGATCGCCTCGGCGACCTTCACCTGCGGAGCGAGGATCACCCCGATTCCCTGGGTGCCCTCGAGCAGCTTGATGACGACCGGGGCTCCGCCGACCCGTTCGATCGCCGGTCGCACATCCGCGCGGTTGCGCACGAAGGCCGTCGGCGGCATCGCGATGTTGTGGCGCGAGAGGATCTGATTCGCGCGGAGCTTGTCACGGGCGCTCGAGATGCCGTTGGCGGTGTTCGGCGTGTAGACGTCCATCTGCTCGAACTGACGCACGACGGCCGTGCCGAAGTAGGTGATCGAGTTCCCGATGCGAGGGAGGATCGCGTCGTAGTCGCTGAGCTGTCGTCCGCGGTAATGCAGGTCCGGTTCATCGGCCGTGAGGTCGATGGCGAAGCGCAGCGTGTTGAGCACCTTGACGTTGTGCCCTCGTTGGAGCGCGGCTGCACGCAGACGCTGGGTGGAGTACGCCTGCGGCGCGCGGGAGAGCACTGCGATCTTCACGGGGGGTTTTTCCTGCCAGGATGTATCAGGTGAGTAGGACTACCCCCCATTCAAACACCCTTACGGGGTGGCGAGAATGGGTGAGCCTGCCCGATCTCGGGGTGGATTGGCTGAAGGCCAAGATCGACACGGGTGCGCGCACCTCATCGCTGCACGCTTTCGACATCGTGGAGTTCGAGCAGGACGACGAGCCCTGGGTCCGTTTCAAGGTCAAACCCTGGCAGGACAGCCAGGAGGACGCGGTCGTGGTCGAGTGCCCGATCCACGACCGTCGTGCCGTGCGGAGCTCGTCAGGGCATGCCCAGGAGCGGCTCGTGGTCGAGCTTCTGATCCGGCTCGTGGATCGCGAAGTGCTCGCGGAGGTCACGCTGAGCAACCGTGACGAGATGGGCTTCCGGATGCTCATCGGGCGTGAAGCCCTGCGCCGCGGCTACATCGTCGACCCCGCCCGTTCCTTCCTCGGCGGACGAGCACCGCGCGAGGCGCGTCGGCGCAACCGCGGCCGCGACTGACTCCGTCGGGCGGAGCCGTCAGGTGCGGATGAGAACCGTGCCGACCGCCTTGTCGTGCAGACCGCGCTGGTCGGCGTCCCAGATCACGGCGGGTACGACAACCACGAGCAGGAGCGTG
>NZ_QOAY01000066.1:5291-6957 GCF_003314775.1 Microbacterium sp. H6
CGATCGGGCGCCACAGCCCGACCCAGCCCCCGTCGAGACGGGCGAGACGCATGCCGAGGATGCGGTGCCCCGGGCTGCCGCCTGCGGTCGGGATGAAGACGATCTGCAGCACGGCGAACACCAGCATCGGGGCGAACTGGGTCAGACCCGCTTCCGTCGGCAGGGCGAACTGATTGAACCCGAGGAATCCGGTGGCGATGATCGTCGCCGCTGTGTAATCGATCAGAAGGGCGCCGATCCGGCGGCCGGGACGGGCGATGCTCCCCGAACCGGATTCGGGGAGTCCGAGTCGTTCACCGGGGTACGCGTTCACTGCATCCGTCACTCCCCCAGCCTACCGAGCGTGAAATGACGTGCTGACGCCCTCACGCTCGTAACACGCCCGAAACAAAGCGGATACCGTAGAGAAATCCCCCGTCCGTACTCTGCAGAGTGGCCGTGAAGCCATCGATCCGCATTACAGGAGTCGTACATGTTCAAAGATTCGTCCGAGGTACTGACCTACATCAAGGAGAACGACGTCAAGTTCCTTGACATCCGTTTCACCGACCTCCCGGGTGTACAGCAGCACTTCAACATTCCTGCATCGACGGTCGACGAGGCTTTCTTCACCGACGGTCAGCTGTTCGACGGCTCCTCGATCCGCGGCTTCGCGAGCATCCATGAGTCCGACATGCAGCTCATCCCCGACGTCACGACGGCGTACGTCGACCCGTTCCGCGAGGCGAGCACGCTCGTCATGCTCTTCGACATCTACAACCCGCGCACCGGCGAGATCTACTCCAAGGACCCGCGTCAGGTCGCCAAGAAGGCCGAGAAGTACCTGGCCTCGACCGGCATCGCCGACACCGCGTTCTTCGCCCCCGAGGCCGAGTTCTACATCTTCGACGACGTCCGCTACAACGTCACCTCGAACTCCAGCTTCTACAGCGTCGACTCCGAAGAGGGCGCCTGGAACACCGGTCGCGAGGAGGAGGGCGGCAACCTCGGGAACAAGACCCCCTACAAGGGCGGGTACTTCCCGGTCAGCCCGGTCGACAAGACGGCCGACCTCCGTGACGACATCACCCTCAAGCTGATCGACGCCGGTTTCATCCTCGAGCGCTCGCACCACGAGGTCGGCACGGGCGGCCAGCAGGAGATCAACTACCGCTTCGACACCATGGTGCACGCGGCTGACGACATCCTGAAGTTCAAGTACATCGTCAAGAACACGGCCGAGGAGTGGGGCAAGGTCGCGACCTTCATGCCCAAGCCCCTCTACGGTGACAACGGCTCGGGAATGCACACGCACCAGTCGCTGTGGAACGACGGCAAGCCGCTGTTCTACGACGAGGCCGGCTACGGCCAGCTCAGCGACATCGCGCGCTGGTACATCGGCGGCATCCTGGCGCACGCGCCCGCCCTGCTCGCCTTCACCAACCCGACGCTGAACAGCTACCACCGTCTGGTCAAGGGCTTCGAGGCTCCCGTCAACCTGGTCTACTCGGCCGGCAACCGCTCCGCCGCGATCCGTATCCCGATCACGGGCTCGAACCCGAAGGCGAAGCGCATCGAGTTCCGCGCACCGGATGCTTCGGGCAACCCCTACCTCGCCTTCGCCGCGCAGCTCATGGCAGGCCTCGACGGAATCAAGAACCGCATCGAGCCGCACGAGCCGGTCGAC
>NZ_QOAY01000066.1:6998-29132 GCF_003314775.1 Microbacterium sp. H6
ACCTCTACGAGCTTCCCCCCGAGGAGGCCAAGGACATCCCGCAGGTCCCGAACTCGCTGCTCGACTCGCTGGACGCCCTGGCTGCCGACCACCAGTTCCTCCTCGAGGGCGGCGTGTTCACCAAGGAGCTCATCGAGACCTGGATCTCCTACAAGTACGAGAACGAGATCCTGCCGATGGCGCAGCGTCCGCACCCGTTCGAGTACGAGCTGTACTTCGGGGTCTGATCGCCCTTTCGAAGCGACGACGAACGCCCGCCAGGGTCCTCCTGGCGGGCGTTCGTCGTGATCCCGGACGTCATCACGCGGTGCGGACGATCGCCGGGGGCTCGTAGGTCCCGTTCAGCACCGCCTCCCCCGGGATGTACATGCGGATGATCGGCCGGAACTCTCCGGACGGCGTCGGCAGCCAGTTGGCCCGCGCCAGGGAGTCCTCGGGTGCGGAATGGCTCATGGTGATGGTCAGCGAGCCGTCGTCTCCATAGACGATTCCCGGCGTCCGGTCCCCGAGGGAATATCGGTCGATCGGGTTGTCCACCAGGAAGAACTCCGGCAACGAGTACATCGTCACGGACCAGAACGCGCCGACCGGGGGCGGCGGCGCGAGGTGGAGGGTGTAGTTCCTCTCCCCGGTGAGCTGCTCCCCGCGATCATCGACGTACGTCATGATGTACGCCGCCTCGTAGCCGTGATTGCCCCAGAGCCCCGCCTTGGCCGATCCTGCTCGCAGAGCCAGGCGCTGAAGCCCCTCGGGTGCTTTCCACTGAGGGTCGTCCAGTGCACCGATCTGGAAGAAGTCGAGGTTGTAGTCGAACACATGCAGAGTCATCTGCCAGCCGTTGATCACGGGAGCGGATCCGGACTGAAGGATCGCATCGAGCGCAGCGCTTCCCTCCGCGAACGCATCCTCGAGACGGGCCACGGCGGTCTCGCCGAGTCCGCCGACCGGAGCCTCGCCGGTGATCCCGAGTTCGACGAACGTGGCCTCGAGCGCACGGTCTCGCGCCGCGCCGGGGAAGGCCCGCGACCACACGCGGAACTGCTCCCAGAAGTCCAGAGCCTCGGATCCCTGCGGCGCGGCGTCGGGAAGCCCCTGTCCGGCAACTCCGGTCAGCGACATCGCGTCCTGCAGCGCGTGAACGGCCGGAAGATCAGCATCGCCGTCGACGGCCCAGCGACCGACGAGCGAGACGACATCCGTCGGCGCATCGATCTCGATGACGTCGGGGACGGCCTGCGTCTCGGACCGAGTCGACGGTCCCCGCAGGACCACGTCCTTCGCCCCTCCGCCTGTCGCACGGGTGCCCACGTACGCGAAGTTGTTCGTCCACGCATCGACGAACTGCATCACGTGATACCGATCCCCCGCGTCCGGCAGATGCAGCCGTACGGGACCAGCGCTCAGATCGATCTGCGCGAAGGAGTACACCGTGTCGTTGTTGATCGAGACGAAGTCGTCGTCTGCGCTCGCGAGCGTGCGGGCGTGGGCGATGGCGTTGAGAGGGGTCGCCGCCATGGTGCCGATGCCGTTCTGCACCGAACGTCGAACCTGTCCGAGATTGAACACCAGCGGGAAGGCATACAGGTAGGCGGTGACGGCGAGGGCGTCGCGATGGGGAGCGTGTTCGGTCATGGCTCATCTTCTCGTCGAACGAGGGGGCGCGCCAGTGGCCGTTCCCGGCTTGACCCGGTGGACTCGCGAGTGTTCAACTGGTGAGTCTGAGCATCGACCGGGGGAACCATGCGCCGTAGAAGAGTCATCGTGAACACCGACGCACACACGCCGGTCGCCGCCGCACCGTCTCAGCCCTCGAACGCGGTCGTCGCATATGCGAGGACCAACCCGTTCATGTTCGGCCTGCTGGGCGCCCTCGGGGTGCTGGTCGCCCTGGCCATCGGCGGAGTGATCGGCCAGCTCGCGACCGTCTTCGTCTATATCGGAGTGGCGGTCTTCCTGGCCCTCGGCCTCGACCCGATCGTCTCGTTCATCGAGAAGAAGCTCCCGCGCGCCGCCGCCGTAGCCATCGTCGTCGCTGCTGTGCTCCTCGCGTTCGCCGGCATCATCCTCGCCATCGTCCCGCTCCTCGTGGAACAGGTCGGCAACCTGATCAAGGACGGGCCGAAGATGGTCGAGGACTTCATGGCCAGCGCCTGGTACAAGGACGTCAGCAGCCAGTTCGGCACCATCGACGACGCCGTTCAGGGCGTCCTCGGGTTCTTCAAGGATCCCAACAACTTCTTCGACATCGGCGGCGGCGTCTTCGCGGTCGGCGCCGGTATCGCCGGCGGCTTCACCGGTGTCACCATCGTCCTGATCCTGACGCTGTACTTCATGGCATCGCTGCGCAGCATGAAGCACCTCGCGGCACGCTTCGTCCCGGCGTACCAGCGGGACACCTTCAGCGGCCTCCTCGAGGACGTCTCCGGGGCCGTGGGCCGCTATGTGATGGGCCAGGCCAGCCTTGCGCTGATCAACGGCATCCTGAGCCTGATCTTCCTCACCATCATCGGCGCGCCCGTTCCGGCGTTGCTCGCACTCATCGCCTTCATCGGGTCGATGATCCCGTTGGTGGGAACGCTGACGGCGTCGATCATCAACTCTCTGATCTGCCTCTTCGTCTCCCCCGTGACGGCGCTCATCGCGATCATCTACTACCTGATCTACATGCAGATCGAGGCCTATATCCTCTCGCCGCGGATCATGAGCAAGGCCGTCGCGGTGCCGGGAGCGCTCGTCGTCATCGCCGCCGTCGCCGGCGGTGCACTCGGCGGTATCCTGGGAGCCCTCGTGGCGATCCCCGTCGCCGCGAGCATCACCATCATCGTGCAGAAGGTGACGTTCCCGGCCCAGGACAGGAAGATCGTCCCGCCGGCATCGGCGCGCTGATCACGGCTCCTGCCGGGGCGCCCTCAGCGGACGAGGAGAGCGCCGGCCTCGACGCGGACGTCGAATGCCGAGACCTCGCCCATCTCCTCGCCGTCGATCTCGAACACGAGAGGCGTCTTGAGCTCGACGGAGATGGTCTCCACCGGGAGGTGGCGTGCCGAGTCGGTGCTGACGGCCTCATCCGTCGCGCCGAACAGGCGACGGATGCCGTTGTCCCACACGAATGATCGCAGCGTATCGAGCCACTGCAGCGCGCCGTCGGCGCTGATCATCAGCACGTCGAGCTTGCCGTCGTCCAGCACGGCGTCCGGCAGCAGTCTGATGCCGCCCTGCACCATCCCGCAGTTGCCGATCAACATGGTGTGGCCCCGCACCGCGACGGCCTTCTCCCCGTCGATCGTGAGGGTGATGTCGGTCATCTCGGTACCGGCGAGAGCGCGTCCCATGGCCTCGACATAGGCGAGCCAGCCCGCCTTGGACTTGAGGTCGTCGTCGGTCTCCACCAGCATCTGGGCGTCGACCCCGAATCCGACCATCACGGCGAACGCGTGCTCGGTTCCGTCGTACGACACCCAGCCGAGGTCGATGCGACGGGGCTCGGCGTCGCGCACCCGCTCCAGTGCGGCCTTCACGTTGTTCAGCGGTACCTCGAGGTTCCGCGCGAGGAGGTTGCCGGTCCCCTGCGGGACGATCCCGAGCGCCGTCTCGGAACCCGCCAACGACTCGGCGACCGCGCGTACCGTGCCGTCTCCCCCGACGGCGACCACGATGTCGCGGCCGTCTTCACGCGCCTCGCGAGCCATGCCGCGACCCGGGTCCTCGGGGGTCGTCTCCCACCAGCGGATGTCGTACCCGTCGTCGAACACTTCGCTCACCGCGGCTTGCAGGACCTCCTGCTCGACCTTCGAAGGGTTCCAGACGATGCCGATTCGCGCGTTGGTCATATCGTCAGCTTGGGACACGACACGCGATACCGCAAACCGACGCTCTCGACTCACCCGTAGAAGAGCTGCTCGAAGGTCTTCCTGGCGCGCCGGGTCACCCCGAGGTAGTCCTCCTCGAGTTCTGTGGCGGAGCGATCGGGATAGCCGAGCAGACGACCGATCGCATCGAGCTGACGGCGATCGGCGGGGAGCACGTCGCTGGTCTGCCCGGTCAGCAGAGTGATCGCTGACCTGAGACGACTGGACAGCAGCCACGCCGCGCGAAGACGCGCGGCGTCCTCCTCTGCGACCAGATCGGCCGCGACGGCGGCTTCGAGCGCACCGAGCGTCGAGGTCGTGCGCAGCCCGGGAACACCGTGCGCATGCTGCAGCTGGAGGAGTTGGACCAGCCACTCCACATCGCTCAGCGAGCCGGGGCCGAGCTTCAGGTGGCGACGGGGATCAGCACCCTGCGGCAGCCGTTCCCCCTCGACCCGCGCTTTGATGCGCTTGATCTCGCGGGTGCCCTGGAGGTCGATGGCCTCCGGGTAGCGGATCGTGTCGGCAAGCGCCGTGAACCGGGCGATCAGCTTCGCGCTTCCCGCCACTCCGCGCGCCCGGAGCAGCGCCTGGGCCTCCCACGACAGCGACCAGCGGCGATAGTACTCCGCGTATGCCTGGATGGAGCGGACGATCGGACCGTTCCGCCCCTCCGGCCTCAGATCGGCATCGAGGTCGAGCGGCAGCCGGTGATCGGTCAGGTGCTCGCGGAGGCCGGCCACGATCTGCGTCGCGAGCTTCTGCGCGCGCTGGGGATCGACACCGTTCGCGTCGTAGACGTACAGGATGTCGGCGTCGGATCCGAACCCCAGCTCGGCACCCCCGAAGCGCCCCATCGCGATGACGGCGAAGTCGAGCGCCTCGTCATCGACCGGGACGACTTCGCGCATCACCGCGCGGAGAGCGGCCTGGATCGTCGCCTCGGTGATCTCCGTGAGTGCGGTGGCGACCTCTTCGATCGTGAGGACATCGAGCACCGCCCCCATGGCCGTGCGCAGGAGCTCTCTCCTCCGCAGCGCCCTGACGGCCCGCAGCGCATCGCCGATCGTCTCATGGCGCGTCTGGATCGCTCTGGCCTCTTCGTCGAGGGCTGCGGCCCCGCGCGGGCGCAGCCGCCCAGCGTTGTCCAGCCAGGCCACGGATTCCGGGATCCACTCCAGGAGCTCGCCGATGTACCGGGAAGAGGACAGCAGGCGGGTGAGGCTCTCCGCCGCCCCCGACGAATCGCGCAGCATCCTGAGGAACCACGGGGTGTCTCCGAGACGCTCGCTGATGCGACGGAAGGCGAGGAGCGCGTAGTCAGGATCGCTTCCGTCGGCGAACCACCGCACCATGATAGGCATCAGGTGTCGCTGGATGGTCGCCTTGCGGCTGAGCCCGCTCGTGAGCGCACCGATGTGGCGGAGTGCGCCCGCCGGATCCCGGAAGCCGATGGCTGCCAAGCGGTCGTGCGCCTGAGCGGCGGAGAGGGTCCGCTCCTCTTCCGGCAGACCGGCGACAGCGCTCAGCAGTGGGCGGTAGAACAGGCGCGTATGGATCTCGCGCACCTCCCGCCGGACGCTCTCCCAGCGGGCCCACACACTGTCACCGCTCTCCGCGAGGCGTGTGCCCCTCGCCAGGATCCGCAGGCCTGCCGGAGTCCGAGGCATCAGATGCGTGCGGCTGAGCTCTCTCAGCTGGAGGCGATGCTCCATGAGCCGGAGCAGGCGGTAGTCCTCGGCGAACGCCGCCGCATCGACCCGCCCGATGTAACCGCCCTCGACGAGCGCAGCGAGGCTCTCGAGGGTCCCGCGCGTGCGCAGCGACTCGTCGGTGAGTCCGTGGACGAGCTGCAGCAGCTGCACGGTGAACTCGATGTCGCGAAGCCCACCCGCCCCGAGCTTCAGCTGATACGGAGCGTCGTCCGGGTCGATGTGCTCCATCACGCGCTCCCGCATGCGTTGCACGCTCTCGACGAAGTCCTGCCGCGCGGCACTGGACCAGATCTTCGGCTGCACTGCGGCGATGTACTCCGCCCCGAGTTCCGCATCTCCGGCGAGGGGACGAGCCTTGAGCAGAGCCTGGAATTCCCAGCTCTTGGCCCAGCGGTCGTAGTACGCGAGATGGGATGCGAGCGAGCGGACCAGAGCACCTTGCTTGCCCTCTGGACGCAGCGCGGCATCGACCTCCCAGAGCGGCGGTTCCACCTCGATCGCGTCGAGGTTCCGCATGGTCTCGCGCGCGAGCCTGGTCGCGATGTCGATGGCACGCGCCTCCGTGACGACCTCTTCGTCGCTGCTGCCGCCCACGAAGATCACGTCGACGTCGCTGACGTAGTTCAACTCCCGAGCGCCGGCTTTTCCCATTCCGATGATGGCGAGACGGGTCGCCGCCACCTCATCCCGCCCCATCGACTCCTGCACCCGGGTCCGCGCCACCGCGAGCGACGCCTCCAGGGCAGCACCCGCGAGGTCGGCCAGCGCTGCCGACACGGGGCCTACTGCCATCTCCGGTGCCGTGCGCGAGAGGTCGAACGCGGCGATGGCAGCGAGATTTCGTCGGTAGGCGACTCTGAGCGCGACGACCTCGTCGTCCCCACCCGACTGCGCGAACCCGTCGCACGCACCGACTGAGGCCAGCAGCCGCTCCTGGAGCTCCTCGGCCGATGGCAGTGCATCGCGGGGTGCTTCCAGGACGCTCAGCTGGTCCGGGTGACGGAGGAAGAACTCGGCGAGTCCCTCCGAGGCGCCGAAGACCCGCCAGACACCGCGGCGGGTCTCCTCGTCGACGAGGAGCCCACGCAATGACGACTCATCCCGACGGGCCACGCGGAGCAGCCCGCGGACGGCGGCATCGGGATCCGCGGCATCGGCAGCCTCGAGCAGCACCGTCCGCGGCTGATCGAGAATCTCCGCCAGCTCAGCGAGGCCTGCCGCGGCCTCGCTCAGCTCGGAGAAGCCGAGCCTGGCGAGGGCGGAGAGGGAGACCGAATCGTCAGGACGCGCCATCGGGCGGGTCAGAGCAGCTCGAGGTTGCTCTTCAGCTCGAACGGGGTGACCTGACCGCGGTAGGCCTCCCATTCCTTGCGCTTGTTGAGCAGCACGTAGTTGAAGACCTGTTCGCCCAGAGTCTCCGCGACGAGCTCGGACGCCTCCATGTACTCCAGGGCGTGGTCGAGACTCGCCGGCAGTGCCTCGTAACCGAGAGCTCGCCGCTCGGCGTCGCTCAGCGACCACACGTTGTTCTCGGCCTCCGGCGGCAGATCGTATCCCTCCTCGATGCCCTTGAGCCCGGCTGCGAGCAGGAGCGCGTAGGCGAGGTAGGGGTTCGACGCGGAATCGATGCCGCGGTACTCCACGCGGGACGACTGGCTCTTGTTCGGCTTGTACATCGGCACGCGGACGAGTGCGGATCGGTTCGCGTGACCCCAGGTGACGAAGCTCGGTGCCTCGTCGCCGCCCCAGAGCCGCTTGTATGAGTTGACGAACTGGTTGGTGACCGCGGAGATCTCGTTCGCGTGACGCAGGAGGCCCGCGATGAAGTGCCGGCCCGTCTTCGACAGCTGGTACTTCGCGCCCTCTTCGTAGAAGGCGTTCTGGTCACCCTCGAACAGTGACATGTGCGTGTGCATACCGCTTCCGGGCTGGTCGCTGAGCGGCTTCGGCATGAACGTCGCATAGACGCCCTGCTCGATCGCCACCTCCTTAATCACCGTCCGGAAGGTCATGATGTTGTCGGCCGTGGTGAGGGCGTCCGCGTAGCGGAGGTCGATCTCGTTCTGACCGGGCCCGCCCTCGTGGTGACTGAATTCGACCGAGATGCCGAGGTCTTCCAGCATCCGGACCGAACGGCGACGGAAATCGTGCGCGGTGCCGCCGGGCACGTTGTCGAAGTAGCCCGCCGAGTCGACGGGCACGGGCCCCTCCGGCCCGAACGACGAGGACTTGAGCAGGTAGAACTCGATCTCGGGGTGCGTGTAGAACGTGAACCCGGCGTCAGCGGCCTTCGCGAGCGTGCGCTTGAGCACGTGACGGGGATCGGCGACGGCGGGCTGGCCGTCGGGAGTCGTCAGGTCGCAGAACATGCGCGCGGTCGGGTCGATCTCGCCGCGCCAGGGCAGCGTCTGGAACGTCGTCGGATCGGGCTGGGCGAGCAGGTCGGACTCGTAGGTGCGTGTCAGCCCCTCGATCGCCGAACCGTCGAACCCGATTCCCTCCGCGAAAGCACCCTCGACCTCGGCCGGCGCGATGGCCACCGACTTGAGAGTGCCGATCACGTCGGTGAACCACAGTCGCACGAACTTGACGCCGCGCTCCTCGATGGTCCGGAGGACGAAGTCCCTCTGCTTGTCCATGGCTACTCTGCGCCCTGGCCCTTTGCGTCGCCCGTGTTCTGGGGGCCCTTGACGTCCCAGCCCTGCTCGACGGCCTCTTCCTCGGCCCAGGCGCGCGAACGCTCCTTGACGACCTCCGGAGCACGACGGGCCTCGGCCTCGGTGTCGAACGGACCGATGCGGTCGATGGAGGGCGAGATCATCCCGAACTCGATCTCGCCGGTCGTGGAGTTGTACCAGTACTTGTGGTCACCGTCAGACATGTCTGCCCCTTCTTCACGTGATGTCATCGATCCTACTGGCGTGCACCGTGGTCGCTAAGCTATCGCCCATGGCAAAAGCGATCGGCGTCGACATCGGCGGCACGGGTATCAAAGCAGGAATCGTCGACCTCGAGCACGGAATCATGGCGTCCGACCGGGTACGGGTACCGACCCCCGAGGGCGCATCGCCCCAGGACGTGCTCAATGCCGTGCAGACCGTGCTGAAGACCCTCGACGTGCACGACTCGACCCTGCCGCTCGGCGTCGCATTCCCGGCGATCGTCAAGCGCGGCAAGACCCTCTCCGCCGCCAATGTCTCCAAGGAGTGGATCGACTTCGACGCCGAGCGGTTCTTCCGGGACGGTCTCGGTCGCAACATCGTGTTCGTGAACGACGCCGACGCCGCCGGTGTCGCCGAAGCCCGCCACGGAGCGGCCAGGGACGTGCGCGGTTTCACGCTCCTCACGACGCTCGGCACCGGCATCGGATCGGCCTTCCTCTACGACGGCGTGCTCCTTCCGAACACCGAGCTCGGTCACCTCAACTTCGGCGAATACGAGTCGGTCGAGACCTACGCTGCGACGTCGGCACGGGAGCGCGAGAACCTCTCGTGGGCCGAGTGGGCCGAGCGTCTGCAGGCGTTCTACTCGCACATCGAGTTCCTATTCAGCCCCGACCTGTTCGTCGTCGGCGGCGGCGTGTCGAAGAACGCCGGAGACTTCCTCCCGCTGCTCGACCTGAAGACCCCGATCGTCCCGGCGATCCACCGCAACAACTCCGGCATCATCGGCGCGGCGTCGCTCGCCGGGGACTGACCTTCGACAGGCTCAGCCACCCGGATCCGCACGAAGGCCCCGACGACTCTCCAGTCATCGGGGCCTTCGTGCGTGTGAGGCGAATGGGCCGACCTGTACGCCGGGTTCTGTTCCGGGGTTCTTCGCCCCTTCGACGGCCATCTCTCTCGGCGACACGTTGCCGTGGCACTCTAGCGGTCTACCCGAGGACTCGGCGAGCCGCGTCAACATCCTCTGTCTGACCTTGCTCCGGACGAGGTTTACCTGGCAGGCCATGTCACCATGACCCCCGGTGGTCTCTTACACCACCCTTTCACCCTTACCCCTTGCGGGGCGGTCTGCTCTCTGTGGCACTTTCTCGCGGATTGCTCCGGGTGGGCGTTACCCACCGTCCTGCCCTGAGGAGCCCGGACGTTCCTCGGTACGGTTGCCCGTAACGCGGCCGTCCAGTCGACCCATTCGCCTCTCCAGTCTACGTTCTCCTGCGCACACGACCGGCGGCTACTTCTCCGCGGACTCCGCGATGCGCAGGTCGAGGGGCACGTCGATGGGAAACGAGCCGAAGAGCCTCGTCGTGGCCGTGGCCGCGGCCTCGCGCACCGCCTCGGCAGCCTCCTCCGCGTGTTCCAGGGGAACGTGGAGGATCACCTCGTCGTGCAGGAAGAACGCCAGGTGCGCAGAGCGCGCGAACGGACCGGACGCCGCCGCCTCGGCGAACACCTCAGGGATCTGCTGCAGGCGATGCCGGATCTCCGCCAGCCAGATCAACGACCACTCGGCAGCAGTGCCCTGCACCACGAAGTTCCTGGTGAACCGGCCCCAATCGCGTCCACGCCGCCGTGCGAGCGCGACGACCGCGGGGTCGGCATCCGCACCGGTCGCGTCCGCCTGCAGCCGCATCCACTCCGTCGACGGACGAGGCGATGACCGCCCTAGCCAGGTCGAGACGATTCCCCCGTCCTCCCCTGTGCGCGCCGCGGCATCCACGAGCGCCATCGCCTTCGGGTAGACCTTGCGCAGCCGCGGGACCAGCCGGCCGCTGTCTCCGGTCGTGGCGCCGTACATCGCTCCGAGAACCGCGTACTTCGCCTCCTCGCGGGTGGAGACGGCCCCGGACGCCACGACGCCTGCATAGAGGTCGCTCCCCCGCGCCGCGCGGGCCATCGCTTCGTCGGAGGCCATCGCGGCGAGCATCCGCGGCTCGAGCTGCGCGACGTCTGCCACGACCAGGGTCCACCCCGGGTCGGCTCGGACAGCGGGGCGCAGGCTCCGCGGAAGCTGAAGAGCCCCTCCACCGGCCGACGCCCAGCGACCGGTGACGACACCGCCCGGGATGTAGACCGGACGGAACCGACCCTCATGCACCCACTCCGCCAACCATGCCCATCCGTTGGCGCTGAGCAAGCGGGAGAGCTTCTTGTAGGCGAGGAGGGGCTCCACGACCGGATGCTCGTGCTGGGCGAGCTCCCATCGACTCGTCGACTCCACCTGGACCCCGACGCGATGCAGCGCCCTGAGCAGCTTCTGCTGGCTGTCGAGGTGGAGCGACGGATCGCCGAGGAGCGCGCGCACCCGATCGCCCAGCTCGACCATGCGACTCGGTGCTCCCCCGGCGGCAGGACGGGTGCCGAGGGTGTCGGTCAGGATGGCATCGTGCACGCCTTCATCCCAGGGCAACCCCGCGACCCGCATCTCCTCTGCGATGAGTCCGCCTGCCGACTCCGCAGCGCACAGGAGGGTGAGGCGTCCGTCCTGTGCAGCGGCCATCACCCTCCGCTGTGCGCGGTACTGATCGAGTGCGGTCGTGATCGCATCGTCACCGCTCACGTCGTCGAACACGTCGAACAGCGAGGGCACCGCTGCCGTCGGCTCTCGCCGCTCCCACTCCGGCGAGGCCGGGAGCGGGCTCTGCACCGACGACGTGTCGCGCAGGATGGCGTGGCACAGCACCAGATCGTGACTGCGGGTGATCCGAACGCCGTGCTCGAGCAGGAACGCGTAGGTCTCGGCGGCGCTGCGCATGACCCACCGCGGGGCATCGGAGTCCTCGACGGAGCGCACCCATTCCGGGAGCTCAGCAACACGCAAGGACGTGCGGTCCAGCTCCTCGTCGTTCCGATCGAGCTCGATCGCGACGTACTCCTGCGCTCCGACGGAGACGAGTGCGATGCGGCGTTCGACCCCCGCCGCCGGCGCCGTCATCGCCGACGCGCGCAGGCGCGACTCATGCGAGCCCGGACTCCTCGGTGCGCACCAGGATGCACCCACATTCGGGGCAGGACACCACGAGGTCATCCGCCGCTCGCCTGATGTCGTTCAGATCCGTGCTGGGGAGCAGGATGCGGCACCCCTCGCAGGTACCGCGGGTCAACAGGGCGGCACCTGCGCTGTTCTTCGCGCGGCGGTCGTACTCCGCCAGCAAGGCAGGCGACACGGTCTCCGCGACGGCCGCACGATCGCGGGCGAGCTGTGCGCCGAGGTCGGTGGCTGCTGCGACGTCCGCCTTCGCCTGCGCGGTGAGCGCCGACCCCTCGGCGGTCGTCGTGTCGAGGAGCGCCTGCTGCGCGGCGACGGCGGCCTCTGCCTCTTCGAGACGGCCCATCACGTCGAGCTCGGCATCTTCGAGGTCACTCTGTCGGCGGGCGAGGCTGCCGAGCTCGTGCTCGAGCGCCTGCGCGTCCTTCGGATTCGTCGATGCGGCCAGGCGTTCGGCGTCGCGGTTCCGGCGTGCCTCGACGACGGCGACATCCGACTCCAGCCGCTTCAGCTCGGTGCGCACGTCGTCTCTGGTACCCGCGAGTGCGGTCAGCTCGCGGAGCTGGTCCTGACGGATCGCCACGAGCTCGGTGATCCGCTCCGCCTGGCTCGGCTTGGTCTTGGCACGCTCGGCCTGCGCGATGCGCCGGTCGAGGTCGGCGATGTCGAGCAGGGTGCGCTGGTTCTCGGGGCTGGCGTTCACGCTCTCAAATCTAGCCGCTGTCGCGACATCCGCCCATCAGTGCACGTCGCCGTCGACGTAGTACCAGTGCCGGTCCTCGCGCACGAAGCGGCTGCGCTCATGGAGCGAGCCTCTCGTGGCGCGCTGCTGCCAGAACGCCTCGAACTCCACGATGCCCTCGCGGTCGAACGGGCCCCCGGCCTCGCGATCGATCACGAGCAGCCGCCGCCACCGCAGATCCGGTTCGAACTCGATCGTCCCCGGTCTCGTCGTCGGATGCCACGTGCGCAGGAGATGCGCCTCGTCTCGCAGAGAGAACGCGGTGTAGCGCGAACGCATCAGGCGTTCGGCCGTCGGCGCCGTCGCTCCGTCGAGGAGCGGACGGCAGCAACGGCCGTACACGTCGCCGGATGAGCAGGGGCACCGCTCGAGCTCGTCGATCATGACGTCATCCGACGCCATCTCCGCCTCCGATGTCATCCCCTCAGCGTACGCTCGGGGAAAAGGCCAGAAGGAGCACCGTGACCACTCAGCCCGTCGTCCCCTCGTTCACCGCTCACAACGGGTTCGCCCTCCCCGCGATCGGCTTGGGCACGTACGCCCTGAACGGCGATGCCGGGGCCGAATCGGTCAGCGCCGGCATCGGTGCCGGCTACCGGCTCGTCGACACCGCATTCAACTACGAGAACGAGGGCTCGGTGGGCCGTGGGGTCGCAGCTTCCGGGGTGGCACGTTCGGACGTGATCGTCACCACGAAGCTCCCCGGACGGCACCACTCCTCGGCGAAGGCGCGCACCAGCATCGAGGAGAGCCGCTCCCGCCTCGGACTCGACGTGACCGACCTGCACCTCATCCACTGGCCCAACCCCAACCAGGACGAGTACGTCCAGGCGTGGGCCGCGCTCGTCGACGCGCAGGCCAGAGGCGTCGTCCGCCAGATCGGCGTCTCCAACTTCCTCCCGGAGCACCTTGAGCGCATCGAGCGGGAGACCGGGGTCAGGCCCGTGGTCAACCAGATCGAAGTGCATCCGTACTTCCCGCAGGACGAGCAGCTGGCCTACCACCGCGAACGCGGCATCCTCACCGAAGCGTGGAGCCCGTTGGGGCGTGCGAAGGAGCTCTTCGACGAACCCGTGATCAACGAGATCGCATCGTCCCGGGGTATCACCACCGCGCAGACGGTGCTCGCATGGCACGTGGCCCGTGGCACGGTCTCCATCCCGAAGGCCTCGTCACTCGAGCACCAGGTGACGAACCTCGCCGCCGCGGAGATCGTGTTGGACGACGCGGAGGTGGCCGCGATCACCGCGCTCGGTCGCCCGGACGGGCGCCTGTTCGACGCCGATCCCCGGACCCACGAAGAGTCCTGACGACCGCTGGTCAGACGTTCTGCGTGCCGAGGACCCGCAGGAACTCGAGCTTGCTCGCGGATTCGCTCCCCGGCGCTGCCGTGAGCACGATGAGCGCCTGCGACTCGTCCTCGGTGAACAGCGCCTGACAGTCGACCTCGATCTCACCCAGCTCGGGATGCACCATCACCTTGTGCTGCTCGAATCGTCGACTCACCTCGTGCGCGTCCCACAACTCCACGAACTCCGAGCTGCGCACCGTCAGCTCCGCGACGATGTCACCCGCCCTCGATCGAGCACCCATCACCCCGTATGCGGCACGCAGCGAGCCCACGAGCGCACGGGCCTGTCGCGGATGGTCGGTTTCCCGGTAGCGCAGCCGTTCGGTATCGGGGTAGGCGAACCAGCGGTAGATGCCGCTCCGGTCGAGTCCGGTGAGAGTGGTCGCGTCGCCGATCAGCGGACGGGATGCGTCGTTCTGCACGAGCACTTCGTCGAGCACCGAGACGACGAACGCGGGGGTGTCGTGCAGCCGGTCGAGCACGCGGAGGATGCCCGGGCGCACGTACTCCGCGAGCCGGGCACGATCGGGGGCGCTGTGTCCGCAGAGCCGGAAGAGATAATCCCGCTCGTCTTCGGTCAGCCGCAGGGCCCGGGCCAGGGCGGTGAGGATCTGGACACTCGGCTGAGGCCCTCGTCGTTGTTCCAGTCGCGTGTAGTAGTCCGTCGACATCGTCGCCAGCTGCGCGACCTCTTCTCGGCGCAGACCCGCGGTGCGACGCCGCGGTCCTGCCGCGAGTCCGACGTCGGCCGGGCTCAGCGCCTCGCGTCGACGGAGGAGGAATTCGGCCAGTGCTTCGCGGTCCACCTCAGAAGTATCCCCCGCTGCCGGCTCGCGTTCCAGGGATCGCCCGTCCCTGGATGACCGCTCTCTGGAGCGGCTGCCACAGGAGGACGACGGTGGGGATATGAACATCAGCGGAAACACCATCTTCATCCCCGGCGCCACGAGCGGCATCGGTCTCGCTCTCGCGTTGCGGCTGCGGGAACGGGGGAACACCGTGATCGTCGGAGGGCGCCGCGAGGACCGTCTCGCGACGATCGCCGGCGAGCACCCCGACATCCACACCGTGCGGGTCGACACGACGGATGCGAGCAGCATCGAAGCAGCGGCGGCCGAGGTGCTCGCCGCGCACCCCGGTCTCAATGTGCTCATCACGATGGCGGGCGTCATGCGGGCCGAGGACTGGAGCACGCCCTCGGGATTCCTCTCCGCCGCGGAGGAGACGGTCGTCACCAACATCCTCGGCCCCATCCGACTCATCGCCGCTTTCGTCGAGCACCTCCGCGCCCAGGCCGACGCGACGATCATGACCGTCTCGTCCGGACTCGCGTTCGCCCCGCTCCGGGTGACACCCACCTACAACGCCAGCAAGGCCGCGATCCACATGCTCAGCGAGTCCCTGCGCCTGCAGTTCGAGGGGAGCAGCGTGTCGGTGCTCGAGCTCGAGCCTCCCGCTGTGCGCACGGCGCTCATGCCGGGCCACGAGGACAACGAGTCGGCGATGCCGCTCGACGAGTTCATCGACGAGGTCATGGCCTTGATCGAGGCCCAGCCCGACGCCGCCGAGATCCAGGTCGAGCGGGTGAAGTTCCTCCGCTACGGCGAGGCCCGCGGTGATTACGATCAGGTCGTCGCCACGCTCAACCGCACGGACCCGCACGGCCGGTGATGCGGAGCGGGGTGTCGGCTTCGCAACGATCCCCCGTTCACGGACGCAGGGATGCCGCCGCAGTCGTGAGGGCGTCGGCGGACTGGCGCAACAGGGCCAGCTCCCCGTCGGAGAACGATGTGTTCCGGATCGGCACCGCCCCCGTCGCGCTCACGATCGACGGCACCGAGAGTGCGACACCGTCGATACCGTGGAAATCACGCAGCACGGTACTCACCGGCATCACGGCGTGCTCGTCACTCAGGATCGCCTCGACGATGCGCGCACTCGACAGGCCGATCGCGTAGTTGGTCGCGCCCTTGCCCAGGATCACCTTGTACGCGGCGTCACGCACGTCCACGGCGATCTCCTGCAGCTCATCGAGGGTGAATCGCGAGTGCCCCGGAGTCTCCCACTCCAGGATCGGCACCGTGCCGATCGTCGCACGGGACCAGAGCGGGAACTCGGTGTCGCCGTGCTCGCCGATGATGTGCGCATGGACGCTCGCCGTCGAGACACCGGCGCGCTGTCCGAGCTTCCAGCGCAGCCTCGAGGTGTCGAGCACGGTTCCCGAGGCGAAGATGCGCTCGGGCGGAAGCCCGGTCTCCTCCTGCGCGATGACCGTCAGCACGTCGCAGGGATTCGTGACGATCACGTAGATCGCGTTCGGGGCGACCTCCAGCAGATCCGGCATCATGCCACGGATGATGCCTGCGTTGACCTCGGCGAGCTCGATGCGGGTCTGGCCTGGCTTCTGCTTCGCGCCGGCCGTGATCACGACGACGTGCGAACCCGCGGCGACGGAGATGTCACTGCCGCCGATGATGTCGCTCGAGCCGGTGAACTGCGTGCCGTGAGCGAGGTCGAGCACCTCGGCCTCGACCTTCTCGGTCGCGATGTCGTAGAGCGCGACATGCCGCGCGGAACCCCTGATCAGTGCCGCATAGGCGACACTCGACCCCACACTTCCCGCGCCGACGACCGTGAGCTTCGAGTTCTCGATGATCTCCATGCGCTCAGTCTCGCAGTGGAACGTGTCGATGCGGGAGGGCTGTCGCCGGAAGAATGCCCCAGAACGGTCAGAGCGCGGCGGCCACAGCGTCGGCGGCGGTCGGATGTGTGAATCGGAAGCCGGACAGCTCCAGCACCTGCGGACGCACATCCGCATCCGGGAGCAGGAGCGAGTCGGCGGCATCGCCGAGTGCGATCCGGAGCGCCCAGGCGGGGGCGGGGAGCCAGAACGGCCGGTGCATCCGCTCGGCGAGAGCGCGCCCGATGTCGTTCGCAGACGCGGGAGTGGGCCCCGTGAGGTTGACCGGCCCCGAGATCTTCGCGTCGAGGATGTGACGGATCGCACGCACCTCGTCGTCGAGTGAGATCCAGGGCCAGATCTGCGTGCCCTGACCGAGCGGGCCCGAGACGCCGAACCGGGTCAGCTGGATGAGCGGTTTGAGCACTCCTCGCCGATGGATGACGGGAGCGGTACGCAGCAGCGCGACCCTGGTGTGGTCCTCCGCGCGTCGGGCTTCGGGCTCCCACCGCACCGTCAGATCCGCCAGGAACGTCTGCCCTGCAGCGGAGTCCTCCGTGAGGATCTCGCCGGGAGCGGAACCGTAGTAGCCGACCGCGGACGCCGAGACGAGAGCCGGAGCATCGGACCGCAGCGCACGGAGGGCGGTCGTCAGGGTGCGGGTGGCCTGCAGACGCGAGTCGACCAGCTGACGACGATAGCCGCGCGTCCACGGAAGTCGTCCGACGCTGGCACCCCCGAGCGCGACCACGGCGTCGGCGCCTGCCACGACATCAGGGTCGAGCGCGCTCTCGCCCGGCGCCCACTGCGCCTCATCCTCGGATCGCGGCGCACGACGCACCAGGGTGGTGACCTCGATACCGTCGGTGCGCAGCGAAGCGGCCAACGCGGAACCGATCAGGCCAGAGGCCCCGCTGATGACGATGCGTCCCGCCATGTGTGAAAGCTCCCCGCTGTCGATTCTGGAGTCCTGCCGTGCGGTACAGCGTACGCGCCGCGCTGCGCCCGCCCCTCGGGCCTTGCCTCGGCGACCGCGACGCGGTATGCACCGGGCCGGATCACTCGGCGCGCCTGTAGTGCGTCACGATCGCTCCGTTGCGCAGCGGCTCCGCCGAGACCAGTTCGAGCTTCCGCGTGTCGGACGATCGATCCCGGAACAGGGTCGGACCGTGCCCCGCGATCCGGGGGTGGATGAGGAACCGGTACTCGTCGATCAGATCGAGCCTGTCGAGTTCGGCGGCGAGGGCGCCGCTTCCGAGGAGAACACCCTCCGGCGTGTCGTCTTTGAGACGCTGCACGCCCTCTCGCAGGTTCCCGGCTATCCGATGGGTGTTCGTCCAGGGGAACTCATCGCGCGTGGAGGACACCACGTACTTGGGTTTGACCTCGAGAGCGAGCGCCCACTCGCGCAGCGCCGGCGGGGCCTCCACCTCGCCGCGAGCGACCGCGGGCCAGGCGTCCTCCATCATCTCGTAGGTCGTGCGACCCCAGAGCACGGCGCCGGAATCCTCCAGCAACCGCGTGAAGTAGGCGTGGGTCTCGTCATCGGCGATCCCCTCCTCATGGTCGACGCAGCCGTCCAGGGTGATGTTGAGGCTGAAGGTCAGAAGTCCCATGTCGGGAGCCTAGATCCGCAGCGAGGCGACCGCCAGGGAGTCGACGGGAAGCCGAAGGGCAACGGACCCCGCATCTGCCCGATAAGGTCGCGATCATGGGTTTCTCGGTGCTCGGGCTCGCGCTGAGTCTCGCCGTGTTCGCCCCCAACCTGCTGCTGGTGTGGTTCCCTCCTCGACCGGCCATGGAGCGCGTCGCCGTGCCGAAGGTCGTCGAGGTCCTCGAACGGTCAGGGCAGGCACTCTGCGTGACGGTGCCGGTGATCACGGTGGGCGATCGCCCGCTCTGGTGGTGGGCGATCCCCGCGGCGATCCTCGTCGTGGCGTACTGGGCCCTCTGGGGGCGTTACCTCGTGTCGGGCAGACGACTGTCGTCGCTGTTCGCCCCGGTCGTCGGAGTTCCCGTTCCGATGGCGCTGCTACCGGTCGGCGTGTTCCTCGCCGGTGCCGCGTGGCTCCAGAACCCTTGGATCGCGATTGCGGCGGCGGTGCTCGCCGCCGGGCACATCCCGAACTCGGTGATCGCTGCGAAGCCTCGTTAGTGGTCGCGGCGGGGTGAGCCGTCTCGGTGGAGGTGGGCCCTGCCGGGATCGAACCGACGACATCCACGGTGTAAACGTGGCGCTCTACCAGCTGAGCTAAAGGCCCTGGTGTGCCCAGTCTATCGGGCGGACGATGCGCACCCGTGTCGTGGAAGAGGGATAGGCTGAACCCGGCGCGCGTTGTGCACAGCTGACAAGGCTGCCCGTGTCGCTTCCCGTTTCCTTGGCATGACCTGCCAGCTTGACGAAAGGTTCCCCCGTGACCGTGCACGACCAGGATCCGTACTCCCAGGGTCCCCAGGACAGCGACCCGGAAGAGACGGGCGAATGGCAGCAGTCGCTCGATGAGCTGGTTGACGCCAAGGGCCACGGACGTGGCCGCGAGATCATGCTCAGCCTCCTCAAGCGCTCCAAGGAGCTGCACCTGGGCGTGCCGATGGTCCCGACCACCGACTACATCAACACCATCGCGCCGGAGAACGAGCCCGAGTTCCCTGGCGACGAGGAGGTCGAGCGCCGGTACCGCGCCTGGATCCGCTGGAACGCGGCCATCACGGTGCACCGCGCCCAGCGCCCCGGCATCGGCGTCGGTGGTCACATCTCGACGTACGCGTCCTCCGCGGCGCTGTATGAAGTGGGCTTCAACCACTTCTTCAAGGGCGCCGACCACCCCGGTGGCGCCGACCAGATCTTCATCCAGGGCCACGCCTCACCCGGCACCTACGCCCGCTCCTTCCTCGAGGGGCGCCTCACCGAGGACCAGCTCGACGGCTTCCGCCAGGAGAAGTCGCACGCGCCGAACGGCATCCCGTCCTACCCGCACCCGCGCCTGATGCCGGAGTACTGGCAGTTCCCGACGGTGTCGATGGGCCTCGGTCCGATCAACGCCATCTACCAGGCGATGTCGAACAAGTACCTCGAGAACCGCGGCATCAAGGACACGTCCCAGTCGCACGTCTGGGCATTCCTGGGCGACGGCGAGATGGACGAGGTCGAGAGCCGCGGACAGCTGCAGGTCGCAGCCAACGAGGGACTGGACAACCTCACCTTCATCGTCAACTGCAACCTGCAGCGCCTCGACGGCCCCGTGCGCGGCAACGGCAAGATCGTGCAGGAGCTCGAGTCGTTCTTCCGCGGCGCGGGCTGGAACGTCATCAAGGTGGTCTGGGGCCGCGAGTGGGACGACCTGCTCGCCCGCGACACCGAGGGTGCGCTGCTCAACCTCATGAACGTCACCCCCGACGGCGACTACCAGACGTACAAGGCCGAGTCCGGCGCATACATCCGTGAGCACTTCTTCGGCCGCGACGAGCGGGCCGCGGCCCTCGTCAAGGACTACTCCGACGACGACATCTGGAACCTCAAGCGCGGTGGCCACGACTACCGCAAGGTCTACGCCGCGTTCAAGGCCGCGACCGAGCACAAGGGCAAGCCCACCGTCATCCTCGCGAAGACCGTCAAGGGCTACGGCCTCGGACCGCACTTCGAGGGCCGCAACGCGACCCACCAGATGAAGAAGATGACGCTGGACAACCTCAAGACGTTCCGCGACGCCATGCACATCCCGATCACGGATGCGCAGCTGGAAGAGAACCCGTACCTGCCCCCGTACTACAACCCGGGGCCTCAGGACGAGACGATCCAGTACATGCTCGAGCGCCGCAACGCGCTCGGCGGGTTCCTCCCGGAGCGCCGCTCGACCCACGTCGGGCTCTCCCTCCCGGACGATTCGGCATATGCCTTGCCCAAGAAGGGCTCCGGCACGCAGGAGATCGCCACGACCATGGCGTTCGTCCGCCTGCTGAAGGACCTGCTGCGCTCCAAGGAGTTCGGTCACCGCATCGTGCCGATCATCCCCGACGAAGCGCGCACGTTCGGCATGGACGCCTACTTCCCGTCGGCGAAGATCTACAACCCGAACGGCCAGCACTACACCTCGGTCGACCGTGAGCTCCTCCTCGCCTACAAGGAGAGCCCGCAGGGCCAGATCGTGCACGTCGGCATCAACGAGGCCGGCGCCCTCGCCGCCTTCACCGCGGCGGGCACGTCCTATGCCACGCACGGCGAGCCGCTGATCCCGGTCTACATCTTCTACTCGATGTTCGGATTCCAGCGCACGGGCGACGCCCAGTGGGCAGCCGGCGACCAGATGGCCCGCGGGTTCATCATGGGCGCCACGGCCGGTCGCACCACCCTCACGGGTGAGGGACTCCAGCACGCCGACGGCCACTCGCACCTGCTCGCCGCCACCAACCCGGCGACGATCTCGTACGACCCGGCCTACGGCTACGAGATCGCGCACATCGTGCGCTCCGGTCTCGAGCGGATGTACGGCGGCCAGCACGAGGACCCGAACGTGATGTACTACATCACGCTCTACAACGAGCCTCTCGTGATGCCGGCCGAGCCGGAGGATGTGGACGTCGACGGCATCGTCCGCGGTATCCACCGCGTCTCCGTCGGCGAGGGCGAGGGACACCGCGCACAGCTGTTCGCATCCGGTGTCGGACTCCCCTGGGCCCTCGAAGCGCAGGAGCTGCTGAAGAAGGACTGGGGCGTGATCGCCGATGTCTGGTCGGTCACCTCGTGGACAGAGCTGCGCCGCGACGGCCTCGCCGCCGACGAGCACAACTTCCTGCACCCCGAGGCCGAGCCGCGCACCGCGTACCTCACTCAGAAGCTCCAGGGTGCCGAGGGACCGGTCGTCGCGGTCAGCGACTTCATGCACGCCGTGCAGGACCAGATCCGTCCGTGGGTCCCGAACCGCTTCGCCACTCTCGGTGCCGACGGCTTCGGCTTCTCCGACACCCGTGCCGCCGCACGGCGCTTCTTCAAGATCGACGGCCCGTCCATCGTGGTCCGCACGCTGCAGTCGCTCGCCGAGGACGGCAAGGTCGACCGTTCGCTCGCGGCCCAGGCGATCGAGAAGTACCGCCTGCACGATGTGAACGCCGGGACCAGCGGCAACGCGGGCGGCGAAAGCTGAGCCCTCGGTGACAGGTTCTTCTCCCTCCGGCATGGACAAGGCCGCGACACTCACCTGGCTGCGCCGGATCTCCGGTGACATCGCTTCGGTGACGATCAAACGCCTGGAGGACACCCTCCCGTGGTACGCCGACATGCCACCAGCCCGCCGCTCCGCGGTCGGGCTGGTGGCCCAGGCGGGCATCACCTCGTTCATCCAGTGGTATGAAGACCCCACCTCCACGCCGTGGATCGCCGCCGACATCTTCGCGGCAGCCCCGCGCGAGCTGCTGCGCAGCGTGAGCCTCCAGCAGACTCTGCAGCTCATCCGCGTGACGGTCGAGGTCACGGAGGAACGCGTCGCCGGACGAGGCGACGATCTGCGGGAGGCGATCCTCCTCTACTCCCGCGATGTGGCCTTCGCCGCCGCTGATGTGTATGCCAGAGCCGCCGAAGCCCGCGGACTCTGGGATGCCCGGCTGGAGGCCCTCGTCGTCGATTCGATCCTCACCGGCGAAGCCGACGAGGAGCTGCCGAGCCGGATCGCCGCACTCGGATGGCATGGTCATGGCGAGGTGGCCGTGCTCGTGGGCACCACGCCCGCGCAGTTCGACGTCGACCTGGTTCGTCGCACCGCACGCAAGCTCGCGGTCGACGTGCTCATCGGCGTGCAGGGTTCCCGGCTCGTGCTGGTCCTGGGGCGCGCCCGCGTCGAGGGGCAGGACGGCGAAGAGGAAGAGCTCGGGTT
>NZ_QOAY01000066.1:29201-35586 GCF_003314775.1 Microbacterium sp. H6
TCGTGCTCGGACCGGAGGTCGCCGCACTCGTCGATGCGAGCCAGAGCGCCCGTGCCGCTCTCGCCGGTTTCGCGGTCGCCCGTGCATGGCGCGGTGCTCCCCGCCCGGTCGAAGCCGACGACCTGCTGCCCGAGCGCGCCCTCGCCGGCGACCCGCTCGCCAAGCAGACCCTCATCGAACGCATCTTCCGCCCGTTGCAGGCCCACTCGACCGACCTGGTCACCACGCTGTGGAGCTACCTCGACAACGGGCGCTCCCTCGAGGCCACGGCACGCGAGCTCTTCGTGCATCCCAACACCGTGCGATACCGCCTGAAGCGCGTCAGCGAGGTGATCGGCTGGGATGCCACCGGTCCCCGCGAGGCCCTCATCCTGCAGACCGCGCTGATCCTCGGCTCGATCGGCGCCGCAGACCAGGTCCGTCGACGCGCACCGCTTCGCCGCCCTCCGCGCTGAGTCGGCTTTCTGTACGCCACACACAAGGGTTTTTCGGAATCTTGTGATGGATCATCCACCGCTTCGCCCCGATCGTTGGCAGACTGGGTGGGTGATTGTCGTCGTATGCCCTGGACAGGGCTCGCAGACCCCCGGTTTCCTCGCCCCCTGGCTCGAGCTCGACGGAGTGGCAGACCGCCTCGCCGTGTACTCGGACGCCGCGGGGGTCGACCTGATCGAGCACGGGACGGTGTCGGACGCCGACACGATCCGGGACACGCGCGTCGCGCAGCCCCTGATCGTCGCCGCGTCGCTGATCGCCGGTGACGCACTGACGCAGCGAGCCGGACGCCGCGCCGACGGGATCGCCGGTCACTCGGTCGGTGAGATCGCCGCGCTCGTCGGCAGCAACGTGATCGATGCCGACACCGGTATGCGCCTCGTGGGCATCCGCGGGCGGGCGATGGCTGATGCCGCGGCGCAGGAGCAGACGGGTATGAGCGCCGTGCTCGGAGGCGACGAAGACGCTCTCCTCGCGCGCCTCACCGAACTCGACCTCTCGCCCGCCAACTACAACGGCGGCGGCCAGATCGTCGTCGCCGGTGCCCTCCCCGCACTCGCCGCACTCGCGGAGGAGCCGCTCAAGGGCACCCGCGTGGTCCCGCTGCAGGTCGCCGGAGCGTTCCACACGCAGTACATGGCTTCCGCCGTCACAGCCCTCCGTGACGCCGTCGCCGACGTCACGCCGGCAGATCCCGACATCACCCTGTGGACCAACCGCGACGGCTCTGCCGTCACGGACGGCCCGCAGGCGCTGAGCTTCCTCGTCGACCAGGTGTCGTCGCCGGTGCGATGGGACCTCTGCATGCAGTCGTTCGCCGAAGCCGGCGTCACCGGTGTGATCGAACTGGCCCCGGCCGGCGCTCTGGTGGGTCTCGCCAAGCGCGGCCTCCGTGGTGTCCCCACCGTCGCCGTGAAGACCCCTGAAGACCTCGATGCAGCAGTCGCGCTGCTGAACGGAGAAGCCGCATGAGCGTCACCCTCGCCCAGCTCACGGGTCCCGCGTACACGCGCATCTACTCGTACGGCGCCGCCCGCGGTGAGAACGCCGTGCCCAACGAGGACCTGATCGGCCCGATCGACTCCAGCGACGAGTGGATCCGTCAGCGCACCGGCATCGTGACGCGCGCTCGCGCCGACAAGGGCACGGACGCGATCGACCTGGCCACCGCCGCGGCTGCCGAGGCGATCGAGAAGTCGGGTGTTCCGGCAGATCAGGTCGACCTGGTGATCGTGGCGACGATCAGCAACCCCAAGCAGACCCCCTCGGTCTCGGCGATCGTCGCCGATCGCGTCGGAGCGAATCCCGCTGCCGCGTACGACATCAACGCCGCCTGCGCCGGATACGCCTACGCGATCGCCCAGGCCGATGCGCTGATCAAGGCCGGGGCCGCCCGCTACGCGCTGGTCATCGGTACAGAGAAGCTCTCCGACGTCGTCGACCCGACCGACCGCAGCATCTCGTTCCTCCTCGGCGACGGGGCGGGCGCCGCACTGATCGGTCCGAGCGACACGCCCGGCATCGCCCCCGCCGTCTGGGGATCCGACGGTTCCAAGGCCGACGCCGTGGGAATGAACGGCACCCTCACCGACTTCCGCGACGGCGTGGTTCCGTGGCCGACCCTGCGCCAGGAAGGTCCCACCGTCTTCCGCTGGGCGGTCTGGGAGATGGCGAAGGTCGCGCGCGAGGCACTGGACAAGGCGGGTGTGGAGCCGGCCGACATCGCCGCCTTCATCCCCCACCAGGCCAACATGCGGATCATCGACGAGTTCGCCAAGCAGCTGAAGCTGCCGGAGACCACGGTCATCGCGCGCGACATCGAGACCACGGGCAACACGTCGGCCGCGTCCATCCCCCTGGCCAGCCACCGTCTGATGGCCGAGCACCCCGAGCTTTCCGGTGGACTCGCGCTGCAGATCGGATTCGGTGCGGGACTCGTGTTCGCCGCACAGGTCGTCGTCCTTCCCTGAGAATGCGCTGACTTTCCCTAGACTGTTCCACGGTTCCGAAAACAACCCGCAAGAAAGAGGAAGACCACATGGCTTTCACCAACGACGAGGTCCTCGCTGGCCTCGCAGAGCTCATCACCGACGAGACCGGCATCAACGCTTCCGAGGTCGCCCTCGAGAAGTCGTTCACGGACGACCTCGACATCGACTCCATCTCGATGATGACGATCGTCGTCAACGCCGAGGAGAAGTTCGGCGTCACCATCCCCGACGACGAGGTCAAGAACCTCAAGACCGTCGGCGACGCCGTCAACTTCATCGTCGCGGGCCAGGAGTAATCCCGGCAGGATGCCACCCCCGCACCTCGCGGGGAGTGGCATCCGCCGACCTGCCCTCTCACCCGTTCGACTTCGTTTCGACAAGGAACCACACCCCATGACCAAGCGCATCGTCGTCACCGGCATCGGCGCCACCTCCGCCATCGGCGGCACGGCCCCGGAGAACTGGACGAACCTGCTTGCCGGCATGTCCGGCACCCGCACGCTCGAACACGACTGGGTGCAGCAGTACGAGCTGCCCGTCACGTTCGCCGCCGAGGCGATCGTCCGCCCGGAAGAGGTCCTCCCCCGGCATGAGGCCAAGCGCCTCGACCCCTCGTCGCAGTTCGCGTTGATCGCGGCGCGCGAAGCCTGGGAGGATGCAGGTTCCCCCGAGGTGGCTCCCGAACGGCTCGGCGTCGACTTCGCCACCGGGATCGGCGGCCTCTGGACGCTTCTCGACGCATGGGACACCCTGCGCGAGAAGGGTCCCCGTCGGGTGATGCCGCTCACGGTCCCGATGCTCATGCCGAACGCCGCTGCGGGCAACCTGTCGCTGCAGTTCCATGCACGTGCCTACGCGCAGACCGTGGTCAGCGCCTGCGCGTCCAGCACCGAGTCGATCATCCACGCTCTCCACCACCTGCAGGATGGCCTCGCGGACGTGGTGATCGCCGGTGGCACCGAGTCGGCGATCCACCCCATCACGATGGCCTCCTTCGCCTCCGCGCAGGCGCTGTCCCGGCGGAACGACGACCCGGCCCATGCCTCCCGCCCCGGTGCGATCGACCGCGACGGGTTCGTCATGGGTGAGGGCGCCGCCGCACTCATCCTCGAGACCGAGGAGCACGCGAAGGCACGCGGGGCCAAGATCTACGGGTATGTGCTCGGCGGCGGAGTCACAGCCGACGCCTACCACATCACCGGGAACGACCCCGAGGGGAACGGTGCGGCACGAGCCGTGACCCAGGCCCTCGACGAGGCCGGCGTCACCGCCGACCAGGTCACGCACATCAACGCGCACGCGACGTCGACGCCGGTGGGCGACCCGAACGAGTACGTCGCGCTCAAGAAGGTCTTCGGCGAGCGGATCGACGAGATCCCGGTCTCCGCGACGAAGGCTTCGACCGGACATCTGCTGGGCGGCACCGGCGCGCTCGAGGCGATCTTCTCGCTCCTCGCCCTGCGCGACCGCGTCGCACCTCCGACGATCAACATGACGGAGCCGGACCCCGCGGTCCCGTTCCGTCTCTCGGGCGAAGCCACGCCTCTCGGCGACGGCCCGCAGATCGCGATCAGCAACTCCTTCGGCTTCGGCGGACACAACGCGGTCCTCGTTCTCGCCAGCGCCGACTGATACGCCACGCACACGAAGAGCGGCCCTCGGGATTCCGAGGGCCGCTCTTCGCGTATGCATGAGGATCACACGGATGCATGAGTATCCACCGGTACTCGGTCATGCCCGTATGCACAGGTCATGCAGATGCGCACGGATCCGTCAGGCGGAGCGGAGGCTCCCGAGCTTTCGCGAACGGGTCTCGCGCATCCGGGTGATGCGCGGGAGGAACCAACCGATCAACGGACCGACGCCGAAGGCGAAGAGGACGGTTCCTACTCCGACGGGGCCTCCGAGGAGGAAGCCGACGAGCAGCACGCTCCCCTCGATCAACGTGCGCACCAGCCATACCGCCCAGCCTGTTCGCCGAACGAGTCCCGTCATCAGGCCGTCACGAGGGCCCGGGCCGAAGTCGGCAGCGATGTAGAGGCCGGTCGCGAAGGCCAGCAGCAGCAGCCCGAAGACGAACATCGGAGCGCCGATCCATACCGAGGGCGGCTGCGGGATCAGGGCGAGCGCGAGGTCCGCACTCGGGCCGACGAGCAGGGCATTCAACACGGTGCCCAGCCCCACGCGTTGGCGCAACGGGATCCAGAGCAGGAGGACGACGATCGAGACCAGCACGGTCATGACGCCGTATCCGAGCCCGGTCTGCTCCGCGAGACCGAGTGCCAGCACGTCCCACGGTGCCACTCCGATGCCACCGCGCACCATGAACCCGAGCGCGACGCCGTAGAAGAACAGACCGACGAGCAGCTGCACGAACCGCTCGACGAGGTCACGCCGACTGGTGGCGGTCACGGGGAGGAGCACGGAACGGAGGATCATCCCTCCACTCTGGCCCCTGTCCCCCCATCCGAAGCGATACCACTCACCGCAAAGTGGCCTGCGTAGATCAGTCCACTTTGCGTCATGCTGGACATATGGGATCACGTCTCGTCGAACAGCTCGGGGTGCACAACGTCGCCGGCGCCACGGCATCGGCGCTCGCAGACCAGATCAGGGCGCTGATCCTCGACGGCCGCCTCACCGTCGGCGAGCGTCTCCCGAGTGAGCGCGCCCTTGCGCTCGAGCTGCGCCGTTCTCGCTCCACGATCACTCGCGCGTACGGCATCTTGGAATCGGACGACTACGTCTCACGCCTGCACGGGGGAAGCACGCGCGTCACCCTCCCGAATGGACACACTGCTCCTAGAGCCGAGGCCGACGACGAGTCGATCGACCTCTCCATCGCGTCAATGGACTCGACGCCGGGGTTGTACGACGCGACCGTGCGGTCGCTGCCCCGTCTCGCGGCGCTGCGCGGCACCAGCGGGTACTCGCTCCGCGGACTCCCCGAGCTGCGCGAGGCGGTCGCTCAGCGCTTCCGCGATCGGGGTGCACCGACGTCGGCCGACGAGATCATCATCACCTCCGGAGCGCTCAATGCGATCAATCTGATCCTCGCGGCGATCGGGCGTCGCGGAGAGAAGGCGCTGGTGGAGCAGCCGACTTTCCCTCACGCGCTGGAGGCCCTGCACCGCCACGGGTACCGGCTTGTTCCGACGCCCGTGGATGCCGACGGGTGGGATGCCAGGCACCTGAACGAGACGCTGCTCAGCGCCCGGCCGCATGTCGCCTACCTCATCCCCGACTTCCACAACCCGACCGGAGCGACCCTTCCCGATGACGAGCGGTCGCGGATCACGACCACAGCCCGCAACGTGGGTACCCACCTCATCGTCGACGAGACGACCACCGAACTCGACATCGACCGGGGATGGTCACCGACTCCGATGGCCGCGGGCGGGCCCAATGTGATCACCGTCGGATCGATGTCGAAGATCGCCTGGGGCGGGATGCGCATCGGCTGGATCCGTGCGGAGTGCTCCGTCATCGCGCGGCTGCTCGCCGTGCGCCCCTCCTTCGAACTCGGCACGGCCCTGCTCGAGCAGTGCATCGCCGTCGAACTCCTCGCCGACATGTCGGCGCTCACAGCGCATGTCCGTCGACGTCTGCACGCCGGACGCAGCGCCGTCGAGGAAGGGGTGGCCGCCATCCCCGGGTTCCGGATGCCACATACGCCTGGCGGACTCTCCGCCTGGGTCGACATCGGCGCACCGCTGTCGACCCAGCTCTCTCTCGCCGCCCGCGAAAGGCAGCTCGTCCTTCCTCCCGGCCCCCGCTTCACGACGGGCGGAGTGCTCGAACGCCGACTGCGCATCCCCATCACGCTGCCCCCCGAGCGCATGTCGGAAGCGATGCGGCGGTTGTCCCTGGCCTGGGACGACGTGCGCGGCGGGAGCCCG
>NZ_QOAY01000066.1:35599-42132 GCF_003314775.1 Microbacterium sp. H6
CCGCGTCCGGTGCGTTGCAGCACGCGGCCGTCATCTGACACGGACGACGAGGACCCCGCCTCGTTTCCGGGGCGGGGTCCTCGTCGTGCGGAGCGGGGATACGTCTTCTCAGCGTCCGGGATCACTCACCGGCATCCGATACTCACGCCTCCCCCGTTCCGGTCTGTGGCGCCGGGCTAGCCGACCTTATGGAGCCAGACGACTCTGGCGTCGTCGCTGGCATGACGGAAGGGCTCCAGTTCCTCATCCCACGCCGACCCCAGGGCGATGTCGAGTTCGCGCTGCAACTCGACGGCACTCCCTGCCGCGATCTCCATCGCGTAGCGGATGCGGTCCTCGCCGACCACGATGTTGCCGGCTGCGTCGGTCTGGGCATAGTGGATACCGAGGTCGGGCGTATGCAGCCACCGGCCGCCGTCGCTGCGCGGCGTGGGGTCCTCGGTCACCTCGAAGCGGAGGTGCTCCCACCCACGGATGGAGGTCGCGAGAGCCGCGCCGGTACCGACGGGGCCGTCCCAGTAGAACTCCGCCCGTCGGGCACCCTCGAGCACGGGCTGCTCGGTCCAGTCGAAGTTCACCGCACGCCCGATAGCGCGACCCACCGCCCATTCGAGGTGCGGGCAGAGCGCGCGAGGCGCAGAGTGGATGAACACCACTCCGCGTGCGTAAGCCGTCGCCATGATCTCTCCGTTTCATCAGGTGCGTCTTCCCCAAC
The DNA here is from genome assembly GCF_003314775.1 of Microbacterium sp. H6. Classification (NCBI taxonomy): domain Bacteria; kingdom Bacillati; phylum Actinomycetota; class Actinomycetes; order Micrococcales; family Microbacteriaceae; genus Microbacterium; species Microbacterium sp. H6. The sequence continues at coordinate 36,315 of NZ_QOAY01000066.1, forward strand.
GACCTGAACCACGAAGTGGCGAGAATATGCGGTTGTGCGCCCATTCTCGCCGAGATCCCCGCAAATCACAAGCATGTGGTTCCACGACGAGGGCCCCGGTCCGTAGACCGGGGCCCTCGGGCGCTTCGACGGGCTCAGCGACCCACCGTGGAGATGCTCACGCCTCGCTCATGGCCTGCTTGACCTGCTGGCCCTTCGCGGCGTAATAGGCCGCGCGAGCAGCATCCTTGCGGGCCTGCTCGGCATACCCGAACTCGAGCGTCTCCTGGTCGACCTCGTAGTTGGGCACGTCGTCGGTGCCGTGGTACTTCTCGATGTAGGCGTCGAGCTCGGGGCCCGAGGTCCACGACGTGATGAGGCAGTAGCGGGGCTCGGTGCCGTTGTGGGTGGCCGCGTGCCACAGGCGCTGCGTGTCCACGATGAGCTGAGCGCCGGCCGGGAGGGCGATACGGTACTCGATGCTCGGGTCGGTGCGGTTCTCACGCAGGACGAAGTAGCTGTCCTTGTCGTCCGTGAGGTTGAAGAAGCCACGGACGACCCAGCCGGTGCCATCCGGGTTGAGGCGGTTGTTGTCGTCCTGGTGGAGGTTGTAGAGGCAGTCACCGTAGGGCGTCGGCTGCAGCTCGATGACGCGGCACCGACCAACGTTCGCACCCGGCTCCTGAGCGCGCCGCGTCAGGTTCGGGGCCTTCTCGGTCTGGGAGTCGATCCAGACGCCGTCCTTGTCGGTGCGCGGCGGCTTGTGGTTCCAGAACCCGTTGCACTCGATGTCGCCGAAGGCACTGGCGAGAGGTGCGAAGCGGGTGTCGCCCGACGACTTCCAGTCGTTGTACTCGATGTCGAGCCACTCCTTGGGGTCGAGCTCCTGGTTGTAGCTGTCGAGGACGACGAATCCCTTTTCCTCGAGCGCAGCGGACTTGATGTATCCCATGATCGAGTCATGTTCCTTTCATCGGGGGCCAGCACGTTTTAACAGGCCCTGATAAGGCAAGCCTAACAGCGTCCCCCGCGAGCCCCTCGGAGGTCGACCGTGCATAACCGAATAGACTGATCGGGGCGCCCGGCCAGGCCTCGGCACCCGTCGCAACGGGAGGACGAGACACCAGCATGAGCACCGCGACCAACGTCGAGGCGACAGCAGTCAACACGATCGAGTGGCTCGCGGCGGGCGGCACCACCATCGTGGTCCCCGTGTATCAGCGGCAGTACCGATGGGACATCGGCGGCTGCGAGCGGCTGCTCTCCGACATCCGCGCCGTGGCAGGCGAAGACGACGCCCACCGTCACTTCATCGGTTCGATCCTCTCCGCGCAGGACAACGTCTCCTCCGATGCCGACCTCATCCTCATCGACGGCCAGCAGCGCATCACCACGCTGATGCTGCTCGTCGCTGCGCTGCATCACTCCATCCGCGACACCGACCCCTCACTGGCGGCCGATCTCGAACGCGTGCTCGTCCGCTCCGACTCCCCCGGTCGCACGAAGCTGCGCCCGCACGACGCCTGGGCTGACCTGTACGAATCGGTCGTGTTGGATCGACGCGGCGATGCCGATCGCGAGTCCCGCTTCGACGACAACTACGCCTTCTTCCGCAGTCAGATCCATGTCGACGAGGTACCCACCATCTGGCGAGGGCTGCAGAAGCTCGAGCATGTGTCGATCACCCTCGGCGCTCGCGCCAACGCCCAGCAGATCTTCGAGAGCCTGAACTCGACAGGCGAACCGCTGCGTGACCACGAGCTCATCCACAACTACATCCTCATGGGACTCAGTCACGCCGAGCAGATCGACGTCGAGACACGATTCTGGCTGCCGATCGAACGGCACACCGGTGAGGCGGTCGGCGCCTTCTGGCGGCACTACCTCGTGTTCGTCACCGGCCGCGAGGTCGCCGCGAACGGGGAGCACGGGGTCTACAGCGCCTTCCGGCAGTCGTTCCCCCGCGTCGACGTCGCCCACCTGCAGGCCCACGCGGCGCAGTGGCGACACTACGCGGAGATCTACGGCATCCTGCTCGACCCGTCGCAGGAGCAGGACCCCGGGATCGCGCAGCAGCTGCGTCACGTCAACACCTTCGGTCGTTCCTCGTACCCTCTCGTGATGAGCGCGTACAGCGACCACGTCCGCGGGGTCATCGACCGCGACGAGTTCATCGAGACCCTGGAGTGGTTGCAAGCCCTGTACCTGCGCCGTGCGCTGGTGAACCTGCCGGCCGAACGACTCGTCGCGAGACTGTGCCGGGCCCGCCGTGACGGCAGGGATGCGCTCGCGCGGGCGTTCGCTCGCATCACCCCGTCGGACGAGCGGGTGAGCGCGGTGCTGAAGTACAGCGAACTCCCCCACCCTGCCTACGTGCTCGGACGGTTGGAAGGCGTGGAAGACCTCGACGCCTACGACATCGAGCACATCGTCCCGACCGTGCCGGGCGACGCGTGGTCCGGCGACGGTACGCGCCAGTGGAGCGAGTACTCCGAGGACGAGCAGAACAGCCATCGCGCGCTCGCCCCGACCCTCGGCAACCTCACCCTGCTCGAGGAGCACCTCGCTGAGCGCGTGTTCGGCGCCTCGTTCCCTGTCAAGCGCTCGGACGCGTACGCACGCAGCGCGGTGCCGGCGACGCGAGAGCTGGCCGACGTCGACTCGTGGAACACCGCAGCGATCACACGCCGCACCGTCGCGCTCACCTCCGACCTGATCCGCATCTGGGCGCGACCCGCCCTCCCCGAGATCGACGACGACGGACTGACCCCGATCCTGGATGCCGTGCGCCGCCGCGGGTGGCCGACCGGATGGGAGCGGGAGTTCGACTACGTCGAGTATCGAGGCGAGCGCTGGGAGGTGCCGGACGTGAAGTACCTCTTCAACCGGGTCTTCCGCCGCGCCTGGACCGACACGAGAGACGCAGCCCTCGCCTACTGTGCCGCACACGGAGGGCCCATCTATCAGGACACGGCCTGGAAGGGTCAGTGGGATGAGCTCGGCGAGGGGCACTTCCTCTACATGGGCTGGGATTCCAACTACATGATGACCGCTGTGCAGGGTGTGCTCGAGGAGTCGGGCATCGCCTCGGAGGTCTTCGTCAAGTACTCCTACATCGGGAATGTGATGTGAACATGAGCACCATCGTGCGCAAGCTGCAGGACCTCACCGTCGAAGAGCACACTCTCACCGTCCCGCTGGTATGGGGCGACCCCCTGGACCATCGAACCATCGACGTCTTCGCGCGCGTGGTCGCTCGCGAGGGCGGTGAGGCCCTTCCCTACCTGGTGTTCCTGCAGGGCGGACCCGGCCACGAAGCGCCGCGCCCCTTCCACTCCTCGACGTCGCCTGCCTGGCTCGACGAAGCGCTCGCCCACTACCGTCTGGTGCTTCTCGACCAGAGAGGCACCGGACGTTCGACCCCGGTCGGCGATCTCGACCTCGAACGCGGTTCGGCAGCGGTCGCCGAGCATCTGATCCATCTGCGGGCCGACGCGATCGTGCGCGACTGCGAGGCTCTGCGCGAGCACCTGGGAGCCACCACCTGGAGCGTGCTCGGACAGTCCTTCGGTGGCTTCACGACCCTCGCGTATCTCTCCACCGATGCCGGATCCCTCGACGACGTCTTCATCACCGGCGGGCTCAGCGCGGTGGGGCGTCACCCCGACGATGTCTACGCTCTCTGCTACGACAAGATGCGGGATGCCTCCGAACGCTACTACCGCCGTTTCCCCGAGCACCGCGACGCGATGCGAAGGCTCGTCGATCTCGCGGACGCGGGCGACATCGTCCTCCCCGACGGAGAGGTCGTCTCACGCTCGCGCCTGCGGTCGATGGGATCCGCACTCGGCACCGATGACGGATGGCAGACCGTCTGGTCGCTCCTGGAGCGCGATCCCGCCTCCAACGCCTTCCGATACGACCTGATGCACGCGATGCCCTATGACGGCCGCAACCCGCTGTACTTCACCTTCCACGAGTCGAGCTACGCCGACGGTCACGCCACTCGGTGGTCGGCCGAGCGCACCGAGCCCACGGACTTCCGCGACGACCCGACGCTGTTCACGGGCGAGCACATCCGCCGTGAGTGGACCGAGTCGGTGCCGGCCTTCCAGCCGTGGCGTGATGTCGCCCTCGAGCTCGCAGAATTCGAGTGGCCGCAGATCTATGACGCCTCAGCGATCGTCGCATCGGGGGCCACCGGCGCGGCCGCGGTCTACGTCAACGATGTCTACGTGCCGTACGAGTTCTCGATCGAGACGGCGAAGCTCCTGCCCGGGGTACAGCTCTGGCAGACGAGCGAGCATGAGCACAACGGCCTGCGTTCCGGCCCCGTGCTCTCCCGCCTGATCGACCTCGCCCACGGCCGACGCATCCGCTGACGGCATCCGCCGAGAGGAGGATGTCCTTTCTCGCCGACCTGCCTATCCTGTAGTCGTGAAGGATGCGATGGCGTGGACGACGGTGGTCTTCATCCTCGCCGTGGGTCCTGCCCTGCTGATCTTCGGAATGATGCACACGTTCTCGCGCAAGCCGGTGGAGAAGAAGTACGAGCGTGTCGCGAACGGCGGCCTCGTCGGCGTGTTCGACAGCGTTTGGTCTCCCACCGCGCACGAGGCGGCACAGGAGCGCGATCGCCAGACACAGCGCACAGCCCCCGCGCCCTCTCCGGGCGATCCTCCGAGCTCTATCGACGACGGCCTTATCGTCATCGACATCTGAGCACGAGCATCTGAGTACGAAGAAGGCCCCACGCTCCGAGGAGCATGGGGCCTTCCGTGCGGCAGTCGTTACTTGGACGAGCCGCCGAAGCCCTTGAAGCGCTGGTTGAACTTCTCGACGCGGCCGGCCGAGTCCATGATGCGCTGCTTTCCCGTGTAGAACGGGTGCGAAGCCGAGGAGATCTCGACGTCGATGACGGGGTACTCCACGCCGTCGAGCTCGATGGTCTTGTCGCTCGAGACGGTCGAACGGGTGAGGAACGTCTCGCCCGAACCCAGGTCGCGGAACACGACAGCCTTGTACTCGGGGTGAATGTCAGTCTTCATGGGATTCCTTAGTTGCTGCCCTGGATTGTGCCAGGGACGAGGGAAGTCTGCGGTGCAGAGAGCACCAAGGATCGATTCTATCAGACCCTGATCAGGACGCTGCGCGCGCGGCGTAGCGTCCGTCTTCGCTGCTGAGCACGATCGGCATCCCGAACGTGTCGGTGAGCGCCTCGGCAGTGAGGGTGTCCGCGATGGGACCGGCCGCGACGACAGCGCCGTCGCGGATCAGCATCACGTGGGTGAACCCGACCGGGATCTCCTCGACGTGGTGCGTCACCATCAGCATGGCCGGCGTGGTCGGAGACGACGCGTACCCGCTGAGGAGCGCGAGGAGCTCCTCACGGGAGCCGAGGTCGAGGGAAGCCGTCGGCTCGTCGAGCAGCAGGAGCTCGGGGTCGGTCATCACGGCACGCGCGATCTGGACCCGCTTCTGCTCGCCGTCGCTGAGCGTACCGAACGTCCGGTCGGCGAGGTGGTCGAGACGCCAGTCACCGAGGACGCGGAGCGCGCGACGCTCGTCGATGTCCTCGTAGTTCTCGTTCCAGCGACCGAGCACGGAGTATGCGGCGGTGAGCACGGTGTTGAGCACGGTCTCGTCTCGCGGCACGCGCTTGGCCATCGCCGACGACGCGAAGCCGATGCGCGGCCGCACCTCGAACACGTCGGTCCTGCCGAGGGTCTCCCCCAGCACGGTCACCGTTCCGGCCGTCGGATGCATGAGCGTGTCGGCCAGCTGGAGCAGGGTCGTCTTGCCCGCACCGTTCGGGCCCAGGATCACCCATCGCTGGTCG
>NZ_QOAY01000066.1:42214-47052 GCF_003314775.1 Microbacterium sp. H6
GTGAATTCCAGAGCGCTCGGCATGCCCCCAGCCTATCGGCTCAGGCGGTCAGCTCCGCGTAGAGCGCGCGCGTCGTCTCGGCGATCGCCGCCCAGCTGAACTCGTTGCGCGCCCTCTCGCGCCCGGCCTCGCCGTACGTACGTGCGCGGTCCGGGTCCATCGCGACCTCGGTGAGCACGGCTGCGAGGTCGGCCACATAGCGCTCCGGGTCGACCGGCGTGCCCGTTCCGTCCTGCGCCTGCTCGATCGGCACGAGGCGACCGGTCACGCCGTCGGCAACGACCTCGGGGATACCGCCGGTCGCCGTCCCGACGACCGCCGCACCACAGGCCATCGCCTCGAGGTTCACGATCCCCAGCGGCTCGTAGATGGAAGGGCAGACGAACGTCGTCGCGGCCGTGAGGATCGCCGAGAGCTCGTCGCGGGGAAGCATGCGCTCGACCCAGATGACGCCGTCCCGCTCCTGCTGGAGCAGACGCACACCCTCCTGGACCTCGGCCATGATCTCCGGAGTGTCCGGAGCACCCGCGCAGAGGACGAGCTGCACCTCGGGAGGGAGGAGCCGCGCCGCCTGCAGCAGATACGGCAGCCCCTTCTGCCTCGTGATGCGGCCGACGAAGACGACGGACGGACGAGCGGCGTCCATCCCGATCGATCGCAGGAAGGCTTCGTCGTGCACCGGACGCCACCGGTCGACGTCGATCCCGTTGTGGATCACCCGCACCCTCGCCGGGTCCACCTGCGGGTAGCTGCGCAGGATGTCGGCGCGCATCCCGGCGCTCACCGCGATCACGGCGGCCGCGTTCTCGTACGCCAGTCGCTCGATCCCGCTCGACACCGCATAGCCACCGCCCAGCTGCTCGGCCTTCCACGGCCGAAGGGGCTCGAGGCTGTGCGCCGTCAGGACGTGAGGGATGCCGTGCAGCTGTGAGGCGAGGTGACCGGCGAAGTTCGCGTACCAGGTGTGACTGTGCACGATGTCGGCGTCGGCGATGGCCGACACGATCTCCAGATCCGTGCCGAGCGTCTGCAACGCGGCGTTGGCTCCGGCGAGTTCCGTCGGCGTGCGATAGGCGAACGTACCCGCCTCATCGCGCGGTGACCCGAACGCGCGGACCTGGACGTCGAGGTGCAGTCGGAGCGCTGCCACGAGCTCGGCGACGTGCACGCCGGCACCGCCGTAGACCTCCGGCGGGTACTCCTTCGTGATCATTTCAACTCGCATGTCTGAACGCTAGTACAGCGAGGAGGATGGCATCTATGGTGGAGCCATGTCCGCTCCAAAGAAGGTCTTCGGGATCATCCTCGCCGGCGGCGAGGGCAAGCGCCTCATGCCCCTCACGGCCGATAGAGCGAAACCCGCAGTGCCGTTCGGCGGACAGTACCGGCTCATCGACTTCGCCATCTCCAACCTCATCAACTCGGGCCTCCGACAGATCGTCGTGCTGACGCAGTACAAGTCGCACAGCCTCGACAGGCACATCTCCCAGACCTGGCGCATGTCGGCTCTCCTCGACTCGTACGTCGCCTCGGTGCCCGCCCAGCAGCGCCTCGGCAAGCGATGGTTCTCCGGCTCCGCCGACGCGATCCTGCAGAGCATGAACCTCATCAACGACGAGAAGCCCGACATCGTCGTCGTGATCGGTGCGGATCACGTCTACCGGATGGACTTCCGGCAGATGCTCGAGGCGCACATCGAGTCGGGCGCCAAGGCCACGGTCGCGGGGATCCGCCAGCCGCTCGCGCTCGCGTCGCAGTTCGGCGTGATCGATGCCGACGCGGAGTCGGGCCGGATCAAGCAGTTCCTGGAGAAGCCGACCGACATCGCAGGGCTCGAGGATTCGCCGAACGAGGTGCTCGCCTCGATGGGCAACTACATCTTCGACGCTGATGCACTGATCGCCGCCGTCGAAGCCGACGGGGAGTCGCCCGTGTCAGGTCACGACATGGGCGGCGACATCGTCCCGTACTTCGTCGAGCGCGGCGAAGCGGGCTACTACGACATGAAGCAGAACGAGGTTCCGGGGTCCTCGCCGCGCGACCGCTCGTACTGGCGAGACGTGGGAACCATCGACTCCTTCTTCGATGCGCACAGGGACCTCATCTCGACACTGCCGATCTTCAACCTGTACAACATGGAATGGCCGATCCACTCGCAGGCGGTGAACTCTCCGCCGGCGAAGTTCGTCAGGGACTCCGTCGGTCGCATCGGCAACGCGATCGACTCGATCGTCTCCCTCGGATCGGTGCTGTCGGGCACGCACCTGGAACGCAGCGTGGTCGGTCCATGGACTCTGGCGGGGGGCGGATCGACCATCACGGACTCGGTCGTGTTCGATCACGTGCAGGTCGGGCAGGGTGCGCGCATCCACCGCGCCATCCTCGACAAGAACGTCGTCCTGGCCGATGGCGCGACGGTCGGGGTCGACCGTGAGCGCGACCTGGCCCGTGGCTTCACCGTCACCGAGTCCGGCATCACCGTCGTGGGCAAGGGCGTCTTCATCGAACGCTGACGCGTCATGCGGCGCTCAGGCGGTCCGGGCGGTCGCTAGGCTCGACGGGTGACCGCTGCGCGATTCCTCGTCGTCCTCGATGCTGATTCCACCCTCATCCGCAACGAGGTGATCGAACTCCTCGCCGACGAAGCAGGCCGTCGCGCCGAGGTTCAGGCGGCGACCGAGGCGGCGATGCGCGGCGAAGTGGACTTCGCGACGAGCCTGCGCTCCCGGGTCGCGGCACTGCAGGGAGTGCCCGTATCGGCGTTCGAGCGCGTCCGCGCACGGATAGAGCCCACCCCCGGAGTCCGCGAGCTCACGGCAGCAGTCCACGATCGCGGCGGTGTCGTCGGGGTCGTCTCCGGCGGCTTCCACGAAATCCTCGACGCCGTGGCGCCGGAACTCGGCGTCGATCGCTGGCGAGCGAACCGCCTGGATGTCGTGGACGGCGTCCTCTCCGGCCTTGTCGAGGGCGACATCGTCGACGGAGCCGCGAAGGCGGCGTCCCTTCAGGAGTGGGCTGCAGAACTCGGCGTAGGTCCGCGCGCCACGATCGCCATCGGGGACGGCGCCAACGACCTGCCCATGATGGCGGTGGCGGGGCTCGGCATCGCCTTCAATGCGAAGCCCACCGTACGGCAGACCGCCGCGCTCGTGATCGGCCCGCAGGACCTCTCCGAAGTCATCGCTCTGCTTCCGTAGACGGATCCCTCTGGAGGTTGTCCGACGCCGCCGCTAGCGTCGACGCATGGACATCATCCTCATCCCCGGGCTCTGGCTCGATGCGTCCAGTTGGGAAGACGTCATCCCCTCTTTGGAAGCGGCGGGGCACCGCGCTCATCCCCTCACCATGCCCGGCCTCGGCGAACCGGCGTCGGCGTCGTCCGAGGTCGGCATCTCGGACTGGATCGATGCCGCGGTCGCGGCGGTCGATGCGCTTCCCGGTGACGTCGTCGTCGTCGGTCACAGCGGCGGAGGAAACGTCGCATGGGGTGTCGTCGATGCGCGCCCCGAGCGCGTCGGCCGCGTCATCTTCGTCGATACGGCACCCCCGCCGACGGGAAGCGGCATCAGCGAGTTCGAGCTCGTCGACGGCGTGGTCCCCTTCCCGGGGTGGAACTTCTTCCCCGAGGAGGATGTACACGATCTCGACGAGGCGACCCGTGTGCGCACGACACCGCTCACCCGGAGCGTGCCCGCGAGGGTGCCGACCGACGGCATCGTCCTGCGTGACCCGGCGCGGTATCGTGTGCCGGCGACCCTGCTCATGGGTGGCGTGGATCAGTCCGCGTTCGAGAAGATGATCGCCCAGTGGGCCGAGTATGCCGACGAGTTCCGTGCGATCGACGATGCCGAGGTCGTTCGCATAGGTTCCGGGCACTGGCCGCAGTTCTCCATGCCGGAACGACTCGGAGAACTGCTCACCGCCTCGATCGCGAGGTGAACACCCCGGTCCGGATCAGTGGCCCATCCCGAGTCCACCGTCGACCGGGATGACCGCGCCCGAGATGTAACCGGCATCGTCACCGGCGAGCCATGTCACCACGCCCGCCACCTCGTCGGGGGTCGCGAACCGCGCGGCGGGGATGCTCGCCTTGTACTGCTTCTGCGTCTCCTCGGGGAGCTCCGCGGTCATGTCGGTCTCGATGAACCCCGGAGCGACGACGTTGGCGGTGATACCGCGCGCACCGAGTTCACGCGTGATCGAGCGGGCGAAGCCGACGAGCGCGCTCTTCGACGCCGAGTAGTTCGCCTGGCCGGCGGAACCGTACAGACCGACGACGCTCGAGATCAGGATGATACGACCGAATCGTGCGCGCAGCATGCCCTTCGAGGCGCGCTTCACCACGCGGAACGTGCCGCCGAGGTTCGTCGCCACCACGCTGTCGAAGTCGTCTTCGCTCATGCGCATGAGGAGGGTGTCCTTGGTGATCCCGGCGTTCGCGACGACGATCTCCACCGGGCCGAGCTGCTGCTCCACCTCCGTGAACGCGGCGTCGAGCGCGGTGGCATCCGTGACATCCGCCCGCACGGTGAGGGTTCCCTCTGGTCCTTCGCCGCTGCGCGCGGTGACCGCGACACGGTATCCGTCCCGCACGAAGCGCTCCGCGATGGCACGGCCGATACCGCGGTTTCCGCCGGTGACGAGGACGACGCGCTCAGCGCTCATGAGGACACTCCTGCTCTGGACCTGCGGTCCGAGGTCTCGGACCGTCATCGATCCTACCGACGATGCTCCGAGCGACGACGCCGCGCGCACCCTCATCGCGACGTTGACACAGGCGGGCGCTGCTGGAACCCTGATCGAGACGAAAGGGCAACATCGTGAGCGACAATCCTCCT
>NZ_QOAY01000191.1:0-232 GCF_003314775.1 Microbacterium sp. H6
TCCGAGAAGACGAGCCGCGTCCGCGGAGGCGTCCTGCAGCGCGACCTGGCGAGACGCCGCTCCGAGCGCCCCTGCCCCGAGAAGGAGCGCGAGCACGACGGCGGGAAGCGCGAGTGCCAGCTCCGCTGCGGCGGATCCGCGCTCGTCCGCATGTCGCGGCGTCGGCGCCGCATCGCCACCGCCAAGCTCGGTCATCGCGCGTCTCCCTGCCCACATCACGACACCGTGAGCG
>NZ_QOAY01000191.1:561-5368 GCF_003314775.1 Microbacterium sp. H6
GGATGCCGCGGACTTCATCGGAGCGCATGATGACGACGAGGAGCCCGGCGAAGGCGACCGCGGCCATCGTGGTGATCGCGTATTCGGCTGTGGCCGCCCCGGTGTCGTCGCCGAACAGCATGGCCGCGCGTCGGCGGTCGAGCGCAGGGATGTTCTTCATGGTGTTCCTTCTTTCTCTCTGGGCGATGCGTAGGCATCGGATGGTGCTGATGGACTGTTGGCGGTCACAGGGGCATCGGAGTGGATGCGAGGACGCTGAGCAGGAGAGGCGCGACGCCGAGGAGCAGGAAGGCGGGCAGCGTGCAGATACCGAGCGGGAACAAGAGCCGTGTCGAGAGCTTCGCCGCACGGAGCTGCCCCTGGACCCTCGCGGCATGCCGGTCCTGGGCGGCCGCTGCCCGCAGGAGCTCTGCGGCAGGCACCCCTGCAGCGCGGGACAGCTCGAGCACGGCGGCGACCCGCTCGTCGCCGCCTCCGGAGACGGATGTCTGCGAGACCAGGTGCAGCGCGCGGTCGATGGAGGCGCCACCGGCGAGCGCGATCGCGACCAGTTCTGCCCGCATGCCGGGGGTGCCGGGTTCCGGCGCCGCTCTCCTCAGGAGCAGCGATGTCCACAGCCGCGCCGCTACCACGAGGAGGAGGCCGAGAATCACGCAGGCGGCCCCGAGCACACTCCCGAAGATGACACTGAGTGTGTCGAAGCCGAGCGCGAAACCGAGGAGCAGCCCGGCCATGGGCATCCAGAGCAGCAGACGCGCCGTCCCGGCCGGTTCCGCGAAAGCGATGCGCACATCATCGGCAGCAGCGGCGGCATCCCGCAACGTCTCCGCGATCATGCGGAGAACCTCGGCGAGCGGGGCCCCGACCGTTGTCGCGACCTCCCAGGCCGCCGCGAGATCGACCCAGGCCCCGCCCTCTGCTTCGATGGCGTCGAGGAGCGGGATGCCACGATCGAGCCGATCGACGACGGCGCGTGCTGGCACGTCGTCGGTGGCGGCGAGATGCCGCCACGCGACGAGGGGGACCGCTCCGGCCTGCAGCAGCACAGCCAGCGTCTGCACCGACGTCGCAGCGTCCGCTGAGGTCACATCCCGCCGCTGCGCCGCGCGAGGAGATCGCCTCACCGCCACGGCTGCACCTCCTCGATGTCGAGCCGATCCGCTGCGATGACGAGCCGGCCCGCCTGGCGGATCCGACGGATGCCGCCGGGGGCACGGTCGAGATGGAGGACGATGGTGAATGCGCTCACTGCCTGTCGCGCGAGTGCCACCGCATCCATGCCGGCGAGGGCGCCCAGGGCTTCGAGGCGGGCAGGAACGTCACGGAGCCCGCTGGCGTGCAGGGTGCCTGCGCCGCCATCGTGTCCGGTGTTGAGTGCGGTGAGCAGCTCGCGGACCTCTTCTCCGCGACACTCGCCGACCATCAGGCGATCCGGCCGCATGCGCAGAGACTCACGGACCAGGCGGCTCAGCGTGATGCCGCCGACGCCCTCGAGATTCGGCTGCCTCGCCTCGAGAGCGACGTGGTGCGGATGCCTCGGCCGCAGTTCGGCGACGTCTTCGATCGTCACGATGCGCTCCCCCGGCGCGACCTCGGACAGCAGAGCGGAGAGCAGCGTGGTCTTGCCCGTTCCCGTTCCCCCGGTGATGAGGATGTTCGCCCGCTCGGCCACCAGGCCGAGAAGCCAGGCCTCTTGGCGCGCATCGAACGCGCCGAGCGCAGAGAGGGATCGAAGGTCCGCGGCGCGCACCCGGGGGATGCGTATCGAGAGCGCGGTTCCTGTCGTCGACACCGGAGAGAGCACGGCATGCACACGGACGCCCGAGTCGAGGCGGACGTCGACGCAGGGCGCCTGGTCGTCGAGATGGCGTCCGCCGAGCCCGACCAGTGCGACGGCGAGGTCACGAACCTCACGCTCCGAGGCCCTCCAGGCGGCAGCCGGCTCGGCGCCATTCCCCCGGTCGACATAGAGCCCGCCCGCACCGTTCACGAACACATCGGTCACCGCGTCGTCGATGTGAGGAAGAAGCGGTCCGAACACGGGATCCAGACGGAGGGGTGCCGGCGACGTGGTCTCCTCGGATGCGAGCGAGCGCACTCCCCTGGGCTGGATGACGAAGGAATCAGGCATGACGGCGACGTTATGCGCAGTCGCGGAGGGGGAAGTCCCGAGAGATCCGGATCCTCCAGCACCTGTGGAGAAGCCGGTTCGTCACCCCGTGGTGCAGTGCCTGGCTGCCGGCCGGACCCGAGGATGCTCCGAGGACGCAGAGAGCGCTCCCAAAGGAATGGGCGGCATCTCACGGGGGGAATGAGATGCCGCCCACGACGTTCCACGATTGGGGGAATCGGGCACGCCAAGGCCGGAATGAGAATTCGGCTGTCGTCGAGTGTACGCAAGGCGACCGTCCTGACAAAACCGGCAACACTACCGACTTTCGGCAGTATGCGCGGCGAGGCCGCAGGGATAGATTCGCCCTGACCTGGTCGCCCACCCCCACGACCATGCTCGCAAGACCCGTATGCCGCAAAGGAGCGCCTGCCGATGAGCAGCCAGATCGACCATCTTCTCGACGAGACCCGGAAGTTCGCACCGTCGGAGGAGTTCGTCGCCCAAACCATCTCGTCGCCCGAGCTCTACGAGCGGGCGGCCGCCGACCGCGAGGGCTTCTGGGGCGAGCAGTCCCGTGAGCTGGTGCACTGGCACAAGCCGTTCACGCAGGTGCTCGACTGGACCAACCCGCCCTTCGCGAAGTGGTTCGACGACGGCGAGCTGAACGTCGCGTACAACTGCCTCGATCGCCACGTCGAGGCCGGCAACGGCGACCGCGTGGCGCTGCACTGGGAAGGCGAGCCCGGCGACTCGCGCCGCATCACCTACGCCGAGCTGACCGACGAGGTCAAGCGCGTCGCGAACGTGCTGGAGGGACTCGGCATCGGTCAGGGCGACCGCGTCGCTATCTACCTGCCCATGATCCCCGAGGCGATCGCCTCCATGCTGGCCGTCGCCCGCCTCGGCGCCATCCACTCCGTGGTGTTCGGAGGATTCAGCGCCGACAGCCTCCGCTCGCGCATCGACGACGCCGGCGCCAAGCTCGTCATCACGGCGGACGGCGGCTACCGGAAGGGCCGCGTCTCCGCCCTCAAGCCCGCCGTCGACCAGGCACTCTCCGACCGCGGAGACGGCGAGCAGCAGACCGTGGAGCACGTCCTGGTCGTCAAGCGCGGCGAGAACGAGGTCGACTGGATCGAAGGCCGCGACATCTGGTGGCATGACGCCGTCCCCGCAGCCTCCGCCGAGCACACGGCACAGGCCTTCCCCGCCGAGAACCCCCTCTTCATCCTCTACACCTCGGGCACCACCGGGAAGCCCAAGGGCATCCTGCACACCTCCGGCGGGTATCTGACCCAGGCGGCGTACTCGCACAAGTACGTCTTCGACCTGCACCCGGAGACCGACGTGTTCTGGTGCACGGCCGACATCGGCTGGATCACCGGGCACAGCTACGTCGCCTACGGACCCCTCGCCAACGGTGCGACCCAGGTGCTCTACGAGGGGACGCCGGACGCCCCGCACCCCGGCCGCTGGTGGGAGCTCATCGAGAAGTACAAGGTGTCGATCTTCTACACCGCGCCGACCGCGATCCGCTCGTTCATGAAGATCGGCCGCAGCGTCCCCGCGAAGTTCGATCTCTCGTCGCTGCGACTGCTCGGCTCGGTGGGAGAGCCCATCAACCCCGAGGCGTGGATGTGGTACCGCGAGGTCATCGGCGCCGGCAAGACGCCGATCGTCGACACCTGGTGGCAGACCGAGACCGGCGCGATCATGGTGTCCGCCCTCCCCGGCGTGACGGAGACCAAACCGGGTTCGGCTCAGGTGCCGCTCCCCGGGATCTCGATCGACGTGGTGGACGAGCAGGGCGTCGAGGTCGGCAACGGCAGCGGCGGGCTGCTCGTGATCACCGAGCCGTGGCCGAGCATGCTCCGCGGCATCTGGGGCGACCCCGAACGGTACCGCGAGACCTACTGGGAGAAGTTCGAGGACCAGGGCTACTACTTCGCGGGCGACGGCGCGCGCCTCGACGACGACGGCGACCTGTGGCTGCTGGGCCGCGTCGACGACGTGATGAACGTCTCCGGCCACCGCCTGTCGACCGCGGAGATCGAGTCCTCCCTGGTCGCGCACGAGGCGACGGCGGAGGCCGCCGTGGTCGGAGCCTCGGACGAGACCACAGGACAGGCCGTGGTGGCCTTCGTCATCATCAAGGAGAGCTACCTCGCCGCGCACGAGCCCGCGGGCCTCGCGCAGCAGCTGCGCCTGTGGGTCGGCGAGCAGATCGGCGCCATCGCCCGTCCGCGCGACGTCTACATCGTCGGCGAGCTGCCGAAAACCCGCTCCGGCAAGATCATGCGTCGCCTTCTCCGCGATGTGGCCGAGGGCCGCGAGGTGGGAGACACGACGACGCTCGCCGACACGGCCGTGATGAGCATCATCTCGGCGCAGGTGAAGTAGGACGAGCAGCAGGCAAGAGAAACGCGCCTCCCCATCTCGGGGAGGCGCGTTTCTCTTGCGGACACGACGGAGGACGCCGCCGGGACGCATTCAGGCGAGGAGGAACGTCACCTCGACCTCGACCGGACTGCCGAGCGGGAGCTCCGCGACGCCGACAGCCGCCCGTGCGTGGCGCCCCGCGTCACCGAAGATCTCACCGAGCACCTCGCTCGCGCCGTTGATGACGGCGGGCTGCCCCGTGAAACCGTCCGCGGATCCGACGAACCCGCCGACGCGGAGCACACCGCCGATGCA
>NZ_QOAY01000191.1:5391-10410 GCF_003314775.1 Microbacterium sp. H6
ACACCACCCGCGGCATCCGCCGCCGCGGCCAGAGCGTTCAGCGCACACGTGCGGGCGTAGGTCTTCGCATCCTCGGCGGAGACGTCGGCGCCCACCTTGCCCGTGGCCGGCAGCGCACCGTCGACGAACGGCAGCTGGCCCGAGGTGTAGACGAGGCCCCCGTGCACGACCGCAGGGACGTAAGCGGCGACCGGGGCGGCGACCGGAGGCAGCTCGATGCCGAGCTCGGCGAGGCGGGCGGAGACGCTCATGCCTGGCCTCCCTCGAACTGACGGGCGGCCTGTTCTGCGGCGGCGAGGCCGGCATTCGTCGACGCGTCGGACGTGACGGGGCGCTTCAGGTAGGCGACGAGCCCGCCTTCGGGCCCCTGCACGACCTGCACGAGCTCCCAGCCCTGCTTGCCCCAGTTGTTGAGGATGGCTGCCGTGTTGTGGATCAGCAGCGGCGTGGTGAGGTACTCCCACGTGGTCATGGCACTCCTGTCGATCGGGGCGCGGCACCGGAAATCCGGGGCGGGCTCGTCAAAGGCGGTATTCAGGGAACTCCCCTACGATCAAGCGTATGCCCCAAAAGAATCGCACGGTGAGAGGCGTGCTCGGCGGTCTCGTCGGGCTCGTCGGCCTGAGCGCCGTCGCCGGTCTCCTCGTCACGGCCAGCGTCACCCCGGTGCTCGCGATGACCGGCCTCGCAGGCACCCAGGCTCTCACCCTCTTCGATCAGCTCCCCGAGAGCCTCGACCCGAGCACGCCGATGGAGCAGTCGACCATCTACGCGACCGCCCCCGACGGTTCGCAGGTCGAGCTCGCGTCGTTCTACGAGCAGAACCGCGTGCCGGTGACCTACGAGCAGGTCTCCCCCACCCTCTACGACGCGATCCTGTCGAGTGAGGACAAGAACTTCTACAGTCACGGCGGCGTCAACATCGGCGCGACCGTGAAGGCCCTGGTCGACAACGTACGAGGCACCTCCAGCCGTGGTGCGTCGACGATCAGCCAGCAGTACGTGAAGAACGTGCTGATCCAGAAGTGCGAGCAGGACGTCGACACCACGTCTGACACCTACTCGGAAGACCTCCAGCAGTGCTGGCTCGACGCCACCAACGCGACAGGGGCGAAGGGCATCGAGCGCAAGCTGCAGGAGATGCGCTACGCGATCCAGATCGAGAAGGACTTCTCCAAGAACGACATCCTCCTCGGCTACCTGAACATCGCCAACTTCGGTGGAACCGTGTACGGCATCGAGGCGGCCGCGAACTACTACTTCTCCACGACGGCCGCGAACCTCACGGTCGCGCAGTCGGCGACTCTCGCCGGCATCGTGCAGAACCCGAACACCTACCGGATCGACAAGCCGGAAGGCACGATCACGAACTCCGAGGGCGTGGCGCTGAACACGGCCGCGGATGGGTACGCACTCACGAAGGACCGCCGTCACTACGTGCTGGGTCGCATGCTCGCCGACGGCAAGATCACGCAGGCACAGTACGACGAGGCCGACGCATCGGAGATCGCGCCCGCGCTCAACCCCCCGACGCAGGGGTGTGCATCCGCCGGAACCAGCGCGTACTTCTGCCAGTACGTGAAGTCGATCGTCCTGAACGACGAGGCCTTCGGGAAGACGCAGCAGGAGCGCACGGATCTGCTCCGCCGCGGTGGCCTGAAGATCTACACCACGCTGGACTACCGCATCCAGAACCCGGCCGCCGAGAGCATGTCCGAGATCGTTCCCGCCAACGCCGACAACCAGAACTTCGGCGCCGCCGGCGTCTCGGTCGAGGTCGGCACCGGACGAATCCTCTCGATGACGCAGAACACCATGTTCACCGAGACGCCCACCGACGACCAGGCCTACACATCGCTGGTGTTCGCCGGTGACAAGGACCACGGCAACTCTGGGGGCTTCCAGGTCGGATCGACCTACAAGCTGTTCACGCTGATCGACTGGCTCGAGAAGGGCCACTCCGTCAACGAGGTGCTCAACGGAAGCGTCCAGACGAATCTGAGGATCCCCGTGTGCGGCGCCAAGCAGAGCACCGACACGAAGAAGATCGGCAACTTCGGCGGCGGCGGCGGCGGGACGAGCTCGGTGCTGAACTTCACGAGGAACTCCCTCAACAGTGGGTACTTCGCGATGGCGTCGAAGCTCGATGTCTGCGACATCAACAAGGTTGCCGACCGCATGGGTGTGACGCTCGCGAACGGTGGCAAGGTCACCGACGAGAACGTCCCCTTCGATGTGCTGGGACCGAAGAACATCTCTCCTCTCGCCATGGCGAACGCCTATGCGACCGTCGCGAGCGGCGGAAAGTACTGCACGCCTCGCGCGATCGATCGCGTGGTCGGCGCCGACGGTAAAGACCGCGAGTTGCCCGCGTCGTCCTGCACCGACGGCGTGCTGCAGCCCGAGATCGCGGCGACTGCCGCCTTCGCGCTGCAGAGCGTGATGAGCGGCGGTGGCACCGGATCCCGCGCCAACCCGAACGACGGCACTCCCCTCATCGGCAAGACCGGTACGCACGACCGCTGGTCGACCATGATGATCGAGTCCAGCACCAAGGTCACCACCGCGGTCTGGGCGGGTCGCTGGCAGGGTCAGGCCAACATCTACCAGAAGCGGGCCAACGGCTGGAACCTCAACGACATGCGATACCCCCTGGCCAAGGCCGCGCAGGGGGCAGCCAACGCCGCGTACGGCGGAGACGCCTTCCCGAAGCCGGACGGCAAGCTGACCCGACAGCAGCTGACGACGGTTCCGAGCGTCGTGGGCAAGTCCGTCGAGGAGGCGACCGGCATCCTCACCGACGCCGGCTTCCAGGTCTCCGTCGGAGGGGCGGTCGACAGCGATCTCGCCGCCGGTCTGGTCGCCGGTCAGGACCCCACAGGGGAAGCTCCGAACGGCGCGACGGTCACGCTCACGACCAGTAACGGCCAGGGGACGACCGTCCCCGCGAACCTCGTGGGGATGTCGAGAGCTCAGGCGACCGCTGCGCTCGGGGCGGCCGGCTTCACGGACATCGAGTTCGACAACTCGTGCAATCCGCCGACATCCGTCGTGGGCAACTCCGACCCCGCGCCGGGCACTGCGGCCAGCAAGTCCACCGCCGTGCGTGTGACGTGCCAGTAGCGGCACGACGCGGCGCGCACCCGGCCCTCATCGCGCTCGGCGCGGTGGGGGCCGTGGGTGCCGGCGCTGCCATCTGGGGCATCGGCATCGAGCGGTACCTGTTCACCGTGCGCGAGGCCTCAGCAGTGGCCCTTCCGCCCGGCGCAGCACCGCTGCGCATCCTGCACATCTCCGATGCGCACATGGCGCCGTGGCAGCATCGCAAACAGGACTGGCTCGCCTCCCTCGCCGAACTGAAGCCCGACCTCATCGTGAACACCGGGGACAACCTCGGCCATGAGAACGGACTCGACGGCATCCGGCGTGCCTTCGCTCCGTTCGCCGGTATCCCCGGCGTGTTCGTGCATGGCTCGAACGACGTGGCAGCGCCGTCTCCGCGGAACCCCTTCCGCTACTTCCTCGGCCCATCCAAGAAGAACCACAAACCGGAGCTGCTCGACACCGACGCGATGGACCGGTACTTCACGGATGAGTTGGGCTGGACCGACCTGAACAATGCCGCAGCACGGTTGCGCATCGCAGGCACCGACGTCCATCTCTTCGGCGTCGACGACGCCCACCGTGACTGGGACCGGCTGGACGAGCTTCCCGACGCGATCTCGGCACTCGGCGCTCGTGACGCGGCGACGCCCGTCCTCGGCGTCACGCACGCGCCGTATCAGCGGGTGCTCAACGGCTTCACCGATCTCGGCGCCGATGCGATCCTCGGAGGCCACACGCACGGCGGTCAGGTGTGCATTCCCGGGTACGGGGCTCTCGTGGCGAATTGCGACATCCCGCTCAAGCAGGCCAAGGGGCTCAGCACCTGGTCGCACGGCGGACGCACCGTGCCGCTCAACGTCAGCGCGGGGTGCGGACACTCCATCTACGCGCCGGTCCGCTTCGCCTGTCGACCCGAGGCGACGCTTCTCACGCTCACGGCACAGCCTCGGCGCTGAGCGCGCCGGGTGACGCAGTTGCTTCCGCCCGGCGAGGCGAAGACGGCACGGACCGCAGCCTTCGGGGCGAGCGCGATGTACCTCCTGATCCCACTGACGTTCTCGGTGCTCGCTCTGCCCCTCGTCAGTGAGGCCACGCGCCCACCGCTCGGACTGGCGGATTGGCCTCGATCCGCCCTCACTCTGCTCGCGGTGTCCATCATCGGTGTCCTGCTGCCCGCGATGGCTCTCCTCCGTGGAATCCGCTCGCTCGTGCGTCCCCCTGCGCGCGTGCTTCTCGCCGCTCTCGCATTCCTGTTCACGCTGATCTGGGGTGTGATCGTCGCGTGGGCCATCGGTCTGGGCGCCAGCGGAGGGAACAGCGAAAGTGCCGTCGGGATGCTGTCCGTGTGGGTGTTGACGACGTCGAATGTCTGGCCCATCCTGGTCACAGCCGGTTGCATGGCTCTGCCACGCGGGCGTGCGCGCCTCATCACGCTCGCGGCATCCACGGGCGGGGGGCTCCTGCTCCTGATCGTCGCGCTCATCACCGTACGCATCACCGCACAGGTGTGATCCGGCCTCGATTCGGCGCGGGGAGCATTTCCCTGTAGACTCGGAGGGTTGCAAACGGGGTGTGGCGCAGCTTGGTAGCGCGCTTCGTTCGGGACGAAGAGGTCGCAGGTTCAAATCCTGTCACCCCGACCAGTAACACCGGAAGGCCGCCCTCAGGGGCGGCCTTCTCTGTACCGGGACCGTGCACGAAGGGAACGCATGAGCTCTCTGCTCCCGCCGCCGCGCCGTTTCACCCGGGTATGGGCGCTCGCCCTCAGCGTCCCGTTCCTGATCGGCCTCGCCGCCCTCACCCTCACGCCATCGAAGGTCGAGGACTCGATGCCGAATCTGCTCGACGTCATCCTCACGACCACACACCGTCTCGGCTGGGAGTGGCTCGACTTCACGCGGCTCGAGATCATCG
>NZ_QOAY01000191.1:10434-13094 GCF_003314775.1 Microbacterium sp. H6
CGTGCTGGTCTTCGTGCCGGTCGGCATCCTCGCCTTCCTGCTCCTCCCCCGCCGCGTGTGGTTCCTCGCACTGTTGGTGGGACCGCTGCTGTCCGCGATGATCGAGACCGCTCAGCGCATGGCTCTCCCCCACCGCGCGGCGACCGTGAACGATGTCGTGGCCAACTCCACCGGCGCGATCCTCGGCGTCGCCGTCGCGGTCGTCTTCACCCTGCTGCTCGCCCCGAGATCCTCTCAGCGTCCACCTTCTAAGCTGGAGACATCATGACCACGCCCACGCTCGTCGCCTTCGATCTCGATGACACGCTCGCCCCTTCGAAGGGTCTGATCGACCCGAGGATCGCCGATCTGCTGCGCGCACTCCTGCGCACCGTCGACGTCGCCATCATCTCCGGCGGCAACGAGGCGCAGTTCCGATCGCAGGTCGTCGCCCGACTCGGCGATGCGGATGCCGCTGACCTCGCGCGCCTGCACCTGCTGCCCACCTGCGGCACCCGCTACCTCCGCCACGACGGCACGGACTTCGCACCGGTCTACGCGCACGATCTCAGCGACGCAGACAAGCAGGCGGCTCTCACGGCTCTGCGCGAGGAGGCCGAGCGCCTCGGGCTGTGGGAAGCCGAGCCGTGGGGCGACATCCTGGAAGACCGCGGATCCCAGATCACGTTCTCGGCACTCGGGCAGCGCGCACCGCGCGAGGCGAAGCACGACTGGGACCCGACGGGCGCCAAGCGGAGCGCTCTGAGGGACGCCGTCGCCGCACGTCTGCCCGGCCTCGAGGTCCGCTCCGGTGGATCGACCTCCATCGACATCACCCAGGCAGGCATCGACAAGGCCTTCGGCATGCGGCAGCTCGCCGAACACACCGGCATCGCCCTCACCGACATGCTGTTCTACGGCGACCGGCTCGATGAGGGCGGGAACGACTATCCGGTGCTCGCGATCGGCGTGCCCTCCATCGCCGTGGAGGGTTGGGAAGACACCGCCGACAGACTCGACGCACTCCTGCTGACCCTCTGATCCACATGGTGCCGTGCGGCACGCCACCGCCGCATGGTCCTAGCATGGCGTCATGGATGCCCTGCTGATCGTCATCGTCGTCGCCGCGGTCTCCAGTGCGGCCTGCTGGGTGCTCTCCCTGATCACCCGTGACACCTCCTGGGTCGATCGCGCCTGGTCGATCGCCCCCGTCGCCTATGTGTGGATCTTCGTCGCTGGGGCCTTCGTGAACGGCGAGGGTTCGGCACGCGTCGTCCTGATGGGTGTCCTGGCGACGGCGTGGGGAGCCCGGCTGACCTTCAACTTCGCCCGCAAGGGCGGCTACACCGGGATGGAGGACTACCGCTGGGCGATCCTCCGAGGACGCATGCGTCCCTGGCAGTTCCAGATCTTCAACCTGCTGTTCATCATCTGCTACCAGATGGCGCTGCTCGTGCTCATCACGCTGCCGGCTGCCCTCGCCGCCCGGAATCCGTCTGCGCTCACCGGATGGGATGCGCTGTTCATCGCCGCGTTCCTCGCGTTCCTGGTCGGCGAGACGATCGCCGACCAGCAGCAGTGGGTGTTCCATCAGCGGAAGAAGAAGGCGGGCGGCACCCTCCCTCCCGGCTTCGCCACGACCGGACTGTTCCGGTACAGCAGGCACCCCAACTTCTTCTTCGAGCAGGCGCAGTGGTGGGCCTTCTACGCGATCGGTGCGACGGCAGCGGTCGCGGGTGGCGCCGGAGTCATCGGCGGCGTGCTGAACCCGACGATCATCGGACCCGCGCTCCTCACCGTGCTGTTCATCGGCTCGACGATCTTCACCGAGTCGATCACCGCGTCGAAGTACCCGGCATACGCCGACTACCGCCGCACGACATCGATGCTCGTGCCGTGGCCTCCACGCACGCGATCCGTGGCCACGCAGTCCTGAAGCCGGCGCCCACCGGGTGCTGACGCTCAGGCAGGATCTCAGCTCACGCGGGCCTCCGCGGCGGCACGTGCGACCGGAACCAGCCTGGTCAGCTGGG
Organism: Microbacterium sp. H6; assembly: GCF_003314775.1. NCBI lineage: Bacteria > Bacillati > Actinomycetota > Actinomycetes > Micrococcales > Microbacteriaceae > Microbacterium > Microbacterium sp. H6. The sequence continues at coordinate 12,447 of NZ_QOAY01000191.1, forward strand.
TCACGTGCGCGGGCTCGAGCTCGGCGAGGGACGCGACACCCAGCAGGCGCATCGTGCGCTCGATCTCGCTGCGCAGGATCGCGATCGTGCGGTCGACGCCCTGACGTCCACCCGCCATCAGACCGTAGAGGTAGGCCCGCCCGATCAGCGTGAAGTCCGCGCCGAGCGCCACCGCGGCGACGATGTCGGCGCCGTTCATGATGCCGGTGTCGATCATGACCGTGAAGTCGTCGCCGACCGCCCGACGCACCTCCGGCAGCAGATGGAAGGGGATCGGCGCGCGGTCGAGCTGACGCCCTCCGTGGTTCGAGAGGACGATGCCGTCGACTCCGGCGTCACGCAGGCGCACCGAGTCCTCGACGTTCTGCACGCCCTTGATGACGATCTTGCCCGGCCAGATGTCGCGGATCACCGCGAGATCGTCGTAGCTGATCGTCGGGTCCATCGCCGCATCCAGCAGCTCCCCCACCGTGCCCCCTGTGGTGCTGAGGGAGGCGAACTCGAGCTTCGGCGTGGTGAGGAAGTCATACCACCACCACGGCCGCGGAATCGCGTTGATGATCGTGCCGAGCGTGAGCTGAGGCGGGATGCTGAAACCGTTGCGCTTGTCACGAAGGCGCGCACCGGCGACCGGAGTGTCGACCGTGA
>NZ_QOAY01000191.1:13105-20954 GCF_003314775.1 Microbacterium sp. H6
CTGGAGGGTGTCGAAGCCCGCCGCCGCCGCACGACGGGTGAGTTCGTAGGAGATCTCGCGGTCGCGCATGACGTAGAGCTGGAACCAGTTGCGCCCCTGCGGGTTGGCAGCCTTGACACCCTCGATCGAGGTGGTGCCGAGCGTGGAGAGCGTGAACGGGATGCCGGCGGCCGCGGCAGCTCCGGCACCGGCGGTCTCCCCCTCGGTCTGCATCAGGCGCGTGAAGCCGGTGGGCGCGATCCCGAAAGGCAGAGCGGACGGACCGCCGAGGATCTCGACGGTCGTGTCGACCGTGGGAGCCGGACGCAGGATGCCGGGATGGAACTCCACGTCCCGGAAAGCCTGACGGGCCCGGGTGAGGGACAGCTCGCCCTCCGCGGCTCCGTCGGTGTAGTCGAAGGCCGCCTTGGGCGTGCGTCGCTTGGCGATCAGGCGCAGGTCGTCGATGGTGAGGGCCCCCTCCAGCCGTCGCTTGCGGCCGTCGAGCTCCGGCTTCTTGAACTTCATCAGCTCGAGGAGTTCGGCGGGGTTGGGGAACTGGCGCTGCACCATGATGTGCCTCTCAGATCTGGGGGTGAATCTCACGGGTGAGGCCCGTGGACGTGTAGTAGCCGGTGATGTGCGTGTGGATCAGGGACCGCGCGGCATCCACGTCGCCGGCATCGATCGCGGCGACCAGCGCGCGGTGCTCGGCACGGAGCCGGGCCGACATCGCCTCCCAGTCCGGGATGGTGGCGACGCCCGCCTGCACGTAGGACTCGATCGAGGAACGCAGGCCAGCCATCATCGCGGCGATGACCGTGTTGCCGCTGGCCTCGGCGAGCGAGAGGTGCAGCTGAGCGTCGAGGGCGAGGAACTCCGATGGCGAGAGCAGGGGTTCGTCCATCGCGGCGAGCAGTTCCCGCGCGCGGCTCGTGTCACGCTCCGGTGCGCCGGCCATCGCCACCACCACCGCATCCTCGAGCACCAGACGAGTCCGCACGACATCGTCGAGGGGGAACCCCTGCGCCGCGACCTGAAGCCTCAGCAGCGCTGACATGCCTCCCGTGGGCGTCGCGATCACGATGGCCCCCGACTGCGGGCCGGAACCGGTCGCGGTGCGGATGAGCCCCATCACCTCGAGCACGCGGAACGCCTCACGGACGCTCGAGCGCCCGACGCCGAGCTCGGTGGCGAGATCCCGCTCGGACGGCAGTCGGTCACCTGGGCCGAGGCGCGCGTCGAGCAGGTCGCGTTCGATGTGCTCGAGCACGAGGCGCCAAGCGCGTGCCGGCTGGTCCGCCATCGATCCTCCTGTGGTCTGACCACAGAGTATCGCGTGTGGTCAGACCACGCAAACAGGGTCGCCGACACACCCGCTGCGCCGGGCGCGGGTGGAGGGCGGCGGGCTCAGCCCAGGCGTCCGCCGGATTCCTCGAGATAGCAGGTGCCGCACAGCGACTCGTAAGTGGTCAGCTCGGGCGACGCCGACCCGGTCGCGCCCTCGTCGATGGCGACCTGGTCGCCGTCGAACACGAAGCGCCCGCCCACGACGCGGCCATTGAACACGGCCTTCCGTCCGCACCGGCAGATGGTCTTGAGCTCCTCCAGCGAGTGCGCGATCGCGAGCAGGCGCGCGGAACCGGGAAAGGCGTGCGTGAGGAAGTCGTTCCGGATGCCGTAGGCGATCACCGGGATGCCGTCGACGACGGCGATACGGAAGAGATCGTCGACCTGAGTCGGGGTGAGGAACTGCGCCTCGTCGATCAGCAGGCACGCGACGTCGCGCGGGCCTTCGGGAAGCAGCTCGTCGTCGGCCGCATGCTGCATGCGCTCACGATGCTTCGCGAACACCCTTCGTGCATCGTCGTCGGGGGCGATGAGGAAGTCGACCCGGCGTGTGACGCCCAGCCGACTCTCGATCTCGGACGCGCCCTTGGTATCGATCGCCGGCTTCGCGAGCAGCACCCGCTGCCCACGCTCCTCGTAGTTGTAGGCAGCCTGCAGCAGAGCGGTCGACTTGCCCGAGTTCATCGCGCCGTAGCGGAAGTAGAGCTTCGCCACGGGACGATCTCAGACGTTGATGCCGAGGACGGCTGCCGTGGCTTCGGTCGACTTCTCAGCGAGCTCCGGGTTCTCGTTCAGCTTCTCACCGAATGTGGGGATCAGGGCACGCAGCTCCGGCTCCCACCCCGGGTACTCGGCCGGGAAGCACTTCTTGAGCAGGTCGAGCATGATCGGGACGGCGGTGGATGCTCCGGGCGACGCCCCCAGCAGGCCCGCGATGGAACCGTCGGCCGCCGCGACGACCTCGGTGCCGAACTGCAGGATGCCACCCTTCTTCGGGTCCTTCTTCATCACCTGGGCGCGCTGACCGGCATCGATGAGGGTCCAGTCCTCATCCTTGGCCGTGGGCATGAAGGTGCGGAGGCTGTCGACCTTCTTGGCGTGGTTCTTCAGCAGCTCGCTCACGAGATACGTGATGAGGTCGGGGTTCTTCACCGCGACCTGCAGCATCGGCAGCAGATTGTGCGCACGCACCTGGGTGACGATGTCGAGCATCGAGCCGTTCTTCAGGAACTTCGGGCTGAAGGTCGCGAACGGTCCGAACATGAGCGAGGCCTCGCCATCGACGACACGGGTGTCGAGGTGCGGGACCGACATGGGCGGAGCGCCGACCGACGCCTGCGAGTACACCTTCGCCTTGTGCTGAGCGACGATGGTCGGGTTCGTGGTCTTGAGGAACTGCCCGCCGATCGGGAAGACGCCGTAGCCCTTGATCTCGGGGATGCCGGAATTCTGCAGCAGCTTGAGCGCCCAGCCACCCGCACCGACGAACACGAAGCGGGCCCTGACCTCGCTCGGGGTGTGACCGATGCTGTTGCGGTACTTGACCAGCCAGGTTCCGTCCTTCTGCTTCTTCAGGCTGCGCACCTCGTGATTCGTGCGCAACGACACGCCAGCGTCGGTCAGGTGGTCGAAGAGCTGGTGCGTGAGGGAGCCGAAGTCGACATCGGTACCGGCGGGCACACGCGTCGCAGCGAAGGGCTCGCCCTTGCGCCGCTGCTGCATGAGCAGCGGCGCCCACTTGTTGATGACGCGAGAGTCCTCGCTGTACTCGATGCCCGCGAACAGCGGTTGCTTCTTCAGCACCTCGTAGCGGTTCTTGAGGTAGGCGACGTCCTTCTCGCCCCGCACGAACGTCATGTGCGGTGTCGCGTTGATGAAGGTCGACGGCTCGTCGAGCACGCCCCGCTCCACCAGAGACGACCAGAACTGACGGCTCTGCTGGAACTGCTCGTTGATCGACACCGCCTTGGCGGGGTCGAGGGGAGCGTCGCCCTGCTGGGGCATGTAGTTCAGCTCGCACAGGGCGGCGTGGCCCGTGCCGGCGTTGTTCCACGGGTTGGAGCTCTCCTGAGCCACCTCGGAGAGTCGCTCGAAGGCGACGATCTTCCACTCCGGCTGCAGCTCGTGCAGGAGAGTACCCAGGGTGGCGCTCATGATGCCACCGCCGATCAGGACGACATCGACGTTTTCAGTCACCGAGCCAGTCTAGTTCGCGGGCGCGCTGCCGCCGACCATGCGGCGGGTTCCACCAGACCGCTTCCACATGACGGGGATGCCGTCAGGCTATGACCGCCAGGCGCTCGGCCAGGATCTCGGCGATCTGCACCGCGTTCAGCGCGGCACCCTTGCGCAGGTTGTCGTTGCTGAGGAACAGCACGAGCCCCTTGCCCTCGGGGGCGGACTGGTCGGCACGGATGCGACCCACGAAGCTCGGGTCCTGCCCCGCAGCCTGCAGCGGCGTCGGCACCTCGTCGAGCACGACGCCGGGCGCAGCGCTCAAGACCTCGCGTGCACGCTCGGGCGTGATGTCGTCGGCGAACTCGACGTTGATCGACAGCGAGTGCCCGGTGAAGACCGGTACGCGCACGCAGGTGCCGGCGACGCGAAGATCGGGGAGTTCGAGGATCTTGCGGCTCTCGTTGCGGAGCTTCTTCTCCTCGTCCGTCTCGTTGTCGCCATCCTCGACGAGGTTGCCGGCGAACGGGATGACATCGAACGCGATGGGCGCGATGTACTTCTCCGGCTCGGGGAAGTCGACCGCGGATCCGTCGTGCACGAGGCGCAGGGTGTCGCCCTGGGCCAGCACTCCCTCGACCTGACCGAGGAGCTCCTGGGCACCGGCGAGACCGGACCCGGAGACGGCCTGGTAGGTGGAGACGATCAGACGCTCGAGACCGGCCTCCGCGTGCAGCGCCTTCAGCACGGGCATCGCGGCCATCGTGGTGCAGTTCGGGTTCGCGATGATGCCCTTGGGGCGCTCGTCGATCGCGTGCGGGTTGACCTCGCTGACCACGAGCGGCACCTCGGGGTCCATGCGCCAGGCGCTGGAGTTGTCGACGACCACGGCGCCGGCTGCGGCGAATCGGGGTGCGTAGGCACGGCTCGCCGTGGCACCGGCCGAGAACAGGGCGATATCGATCCCCGCAGCGTCCGCGCTCTCGACGTCTTCCACGATGACGGTGGCGCCGCCGAACTCGATCGCCGTGCCGGCAGAGCGCGCGGACGAGAACAGCCGCAGATCGCGGATCGGGAACGACCGCTCGGCGAGAATCTCGCGCATCACGGTGCCCACCTGGCCGGTGGCGCCGACGATGGCGACGGAGAGTCCTGAATCGGAGATGCGGGTCATGATGTTCCTTGGCGTCGTGCGGTACTGCGTACGAGGCTTCGGGCGCGGCGTCGGGGTGCTGAGGCTGCGCCTGGCGCCGGTGTCAGGGTTGCGGTGAGTCTACCGCGACCGGAAGGAGTGCCGGCTCTCCGCTCCCCGCACTCGAGTCGTCGGCAGGAAAACGAGGGGGAACGGCAGAGATCAGCGGCCGGTGCCGGCGTGGACCGTGGCCTCGGCGTCGCCGTCGAGCCCATAGGCGGTGTGCACGGTGCGAGCGGCCTCGGTGAGGTCGGTGTCGCGGAGCACCACGGAGATGCGGATCTCGGAGGTCGAGATCATCTCGATGTTGATTCCTCCGGCGGAGAGCGCCTCGAAGAGCGTCGCGGAGACGCCCGAGTGCGTGCGCATGCCCGCCCCGACGACCGAGAGCTTGCCGATCTGGTCGTCGTGGATCAGGTTCTGGAACCCGACCTCGGTCTGCTCCCCCGCGAGGGCCTTGAGGGCACCGGCGGCATCCGCCTTCGGCACAGTGAAGGAGATGTCGGTGCGTCCGGTCGCCGACACGTTCTGCACGATCATGTCGACGTTGGCGCCCGACTTCGCGACGATCTTGAAGATCTCGGCGGCCTTGCCCGGCACGTCGGGCACGCCCGCGACCGTGATCTTGGCCTGGCTGAAGTCGGTGGCGACGCCGGCGACGATCGGTTCTTCCATGACTGCTCCCTCGGCTTCGCGAGGGTTCTTCATGCCCTCGCCCAGAACGTACGTGCCCTCGGACGACGAGAAGGTCGACCGGGCGTGAATGAGGACCCCGTGGCGGCGTGCGTACTCGACGGCGCGGATGTACAACACCTTGGCCCCGTTGGCTGCGAGCTCGAGCATCTCCTCGCTCGAGACGTGGTCGAGCTTCTGCGCCTTCGGGATCACACGCGGATCGGCGGTGAAGATGCCGTCGACGTCGCTGTAGATCTCGCACACGTCGGCGTCGAGCGCGGCGGCGAGCGCGACGGCGGTGGTGTCGGATCCTCCACGACCGAGGGTCGTGATGTCGCGGGTGTCGCGGTTGAAGCCCTGGAACCCGGCCACGATCACGATCGCCCCTTCGTCGAGGGCTTCACGCAGGCGCACCGGCGTCACGTCGACGATGCGGGCGGCACCGTGCTGCGAGTCGGTGATCATGCCCGCCTGGCTGCCGGTGAAGGAGCGCGCCTCGAAGCCCATCGAGTGGATCGCCATGGCCAGCAGCGCCATCGAGATGCGCTCTCCGCTGGAGAGCAGCATGTCCAGCTCGCGCGGAGCAGGGATCGGTGCGACCTCGTTCGCGAGGTCGAGCAGCTCGTCGGTGGTGTCGCCCATGGCGCTCACGGCGACCACGACGTCGTGTCCTGCGCGACGCGTGTCGACGATGCGCTTGGCGACGCGCTTGATGCTCTCTGCGTCGGCGACGGATGAGCCGCCGTACTTCTGCACGATGAGGGCCACGATCACTCCCTGGGATGATGGGCGGATCCGCCCACGCTCATTCTACGATCGGCGCGTATGCCCCGCCGCGCATGTGACGCCTGCCGGGTGCGCGGCGAGCAGGCGTCAGAGCGAGGGCGGGAGCGCCTGGGGCGAGACCGGACGGAGGCGGCCGCCGGTGGCAGCGAACCAGCATCCGACGATGATCAGCGGGAAGCCGAGCAGCAGACCGGGAGTCAGGGGTTCGGCGAGGACGATGGCACCGAGGATGATCGCGACCACCGGATTCACGTAGGTGAACAGCGGGGCGCGCACCGGTCCGACCTCACGGATGAGCGCGAAGAACGCCAGGAACGCCACCGCCGTGCAGATCACTGCGAGTGCGAGAAGCGCGGCGATCGACGGCAGCGTGGGCACCTCGTGCTGGGTGAGCGCTCCGATCGGCAGATAGAAGATCCCGATCATCAGCAGGGACAGGGTGATGGTGCCGAGCGAGGGGACGTCGTTGAGCTTGCGCGCCACGATGAACGGCGCGATCGCGTACAGCACGGCGACCAGGAGCACCTCACCAGCGGCGAGAAGGCTGACCTCGCCGCCGAAGAGTCCAGGACCGGCGACGACGACCGCCACGCCGACGAAGCCGACCAGCAGTCCGATGCCGCGGGCGGGCCTCAGCACTCCGCGGTCACCGCCGCCCAGGGCGATCAGGGCGGCGAACAGCGGCACCGTCGCCACGAGCAGACCGGTCATGCCCGAGGGCAGCGTCATCTCGGCATGCCCGAGCAGCACGAAAGGCCCTGCCATCTCGACGGCACCGAAGGCGAGCACCCAGGGCCAGTGCTTCAGAGCGGCTCGCAGCGCTCCGCTGCGGATCGCGAAGGGCAGCAGCAGGAGAGCCGCGATGAGAGTGCGCCCCGCCACGATCGCCGGCGGGGAGAACGACTCGACCGCGACGCTGATGAACAGATACGGCACTCCCCACAGCAGCGCCATGGCCCCGAAGAGGAGCCAGCCGCGCCGCGAGAAGCCCGCGTTCGGGCTCACAGGATGCGCCGGCCCTCGAAGGCACGACCGAGGGTGACCTCGTCGGCGTACTCGAGGTCTCCGCCGACGGGCAGCCCGGAAGCGAGGCGGGAGACCGTGATCTGCATCGTCGTGAGCAGACGGCTGAGGTAGCTCGCGGTCGCCTCCCCCTCGAGGTTCGGGTTGGTGGCGAGGATGACCTCCTGCACCGTGCCGTCGGCGAGGCGTGTCATCAGCTGGGCGATGCGCAGATCGTCCGGACCGATGCCGGCGATGGGGCTGATCGCTCCGCCGAGCACGTGGTAGAGCCCGCGGAACTCCCTGGTGCGCTCGATCGCCGCGACGTCTTTCGCGTCTTCGACCACGCAGATCAGCGCCTGACTGCGGCGCGGATCGCGGCAGATGGCGCAGCGCTCCTGCTCGGCGACGTTGCCACAGACCTCGCAGAACCGCACGCGGGTACGGATCTCGCCGAGCAGCTCGGCGAGACGCGCGACATCGAACGTCGGCGTCTGCAGGATATGGAATGCAATGCGCTGGGCGGACTTGGGCCCGATACCGGGAAGCCGTCCGAACTCGTCGATCAACTCTTGGACGATGCCGTCATACATCAGGAGAACCTCGTCGGGGGCTCGTAGGGCTCTTCGCGCACGAACGTCGCGCCGAGCACCTGGCGGATCACGGCCTCACCGTAGCGCTGCACTCCCC
>NZ_QOAY01000290.1:0-206 GCF_003314775.1 Microbacterium sp. H6
CGCGCCCGAGTCCGTCGTGCCGGCCGCAGTCGTTCCCGTCGCGGCTGCCGCGACTCCTGCCGTTGCGACCGGACCGTCGTCCGTGCTCGCCGACGTCTCGACTCCGCTCCCGTGGACGCAGACCGTGTGGAACGGACGAGCGCCCCGACACCTCCCACAGACGTCGGCCCCGACGACCGGCCGCCCGCGCCCGACGTGGACCCAGG
>NZ_QOAY01000290.1:265-4913 GCF_003314775.1 Microbacterium sp. H6
ATCGGCGTGCTGTTCGGAGCCGCTGCGCTCGGGGTGCTCGCCGGAGCCGCCATCGCGTTCGTGCGCACGCTCCTGAGCTTCCCGTTCATGCAGGACTTCCTGGCGGCCTTCCCCGGCGAGTACGAGCCCGGGATCGCCGTCGAGCCGGGATTCGCCCCGTGGATCGGGTGGCAGCACTTCTTCAACATGTTCCTGATGGTGCTGATCATCCGCTCGGGGTTGCAGGTGCGCACCGAGAAGCGTCCGACGGTCTTCTGGACCCCTCGCAACAACGCGAAGGGCAAGATCAGCCTCAACCTGTGGTTCCACCAGTCGCTCGACATCCTGTGGCTCGTCAACGGCGTGATCTTCGTCGTGCTGCTGTTCGTCACGGGGCACTGGGTGCGCATCGTCCCGACCAGCTGGGAGGTGTTCCCGAACGCCCTCTCGGCGGCCCTGCAGTACATCTCGTTCGATTGGCCGCACGAGAACGGCTGGAACAACTACAACAGCCTGCAGCAGCTCGCCTACTTCGCCACCGTGTTCATCGCGGCGCCGCTCGCCGCGATCACCGGCTTCCGCATGTCGGGGCTGTGGCCGAAGAAGGCCGAGAAGCTGTCGAAGGCGTACCCGGTCGAGTGGGCGCGGGCGCTGCACTTCCCGATCATGCTGTACTTCGTGGCGTTCATCATCGCGCACGTGGCGCTCGTCATGTTGACCGGGTTCCTGCGCAACCTGAACCACATGTTCGCGTCGCAGGACGCGGTGACGTGGACCGGATTCTGGGTGTTCATCCTGTCGCTCGTGGTGATCGCAATCGGATGGGCGGCTGCGCGTCCGCTCGTGCTCGCCCCCATCGCCAAGGTGTTCGGCAAGGTCTCGGGTCGGTGAGCAGATGAGCGACGAGGTCATCGCCGAATACTGGCGCACAGTGCGGACCACCCTGCCTCACCTCCCGGAGACGCGGCCGGAAGCCTGGGGGTTCGGGGCGACGCCCGAGCACGCCGACGAGCTGCTGGCACTCGTGCTCGACGGCATCAAGGTCGGCACCGCGTCGTCCCTCTGGGATTACGAAGCGACCGGCGACCCTCTCCCCGCTGTGGGCGAGCTCAGCATCATCCTGGACGGGACCGGCGCCCCGCGGGCTGTGATCGAGACCACGACGATCGACATCACGCCGTTCGACGAGGTCGACGAGGCCCATGCCTTCGCCGAGGGGGAGGGCGACCGCACGCTGACGCACTGGCGCGAGGTGCACGAACGCTACTGGCGCACCCACTCCGAGAACCCGCGCGGCTACGAACCGGACATGCCGGTGGTCTGCGAGCGGTTCCGGCTGGTGTTCCCGGCCTAGAGAGTCCCGAGGGACTGGAGGAGAGGCGCGATCATGGCTGAGGCATACATCGTCGACGCGGTCCGTTCGCCGGTCGGCAGGCGCGGCGGATCGCTCGCCGAGGTCCACCCTGTGGACCTCGGCGCCCACAGCCTTCGGGCGCTCGTCGACCGGGCGGGGATCGACCCCGGTGCGGTGGACGACGTGATCCTGGGCGTCATCGACGCGATCGGCGGCCAATCCGGCAACGTGGCCAGGACGGCTCTGCTCGCCGCCGGATTCCCCGAGCACGTTCCCGGGGTGACCATCGACCGGCAGTGCGGGTCGAGCCAGCAGGCCGTGCACTTCGCGGCGCAGGCCGTGATGAGCGGCACGAGCGACCTCGTGATCGCGGGCGGACTGCAGAACATGTCGCAGGTGCCGTTGACCGCCGCGGCCACCGTGGGGGAGTCCTACGGCTTCACCACGCCGTACGCGCAGTCGCCCGCCTGGACCGACCGCTACGGCGATCAGGAGATCTCGCAGTTCGCCGGTGCCGAGCTGATCGCCGAGAAGTGGGACATCTCCCGCGAGGAGATGGAGCGGTTCGCCCTGGAGAGCCATCGTCGTGCAGCCCTGGCGCAGGACGAGGGTCGCTTCATCGGCGAGATCGCTCCGCTGAACGGTCTCGACCACGACGAGGGTGTGCGCCGCGACACGACGCTGGAGCGGATGGCGGGGCTCGCGCCGCTGCGGGAGGGTGGACGGATCACCGCCGCCGTGTCGTCGCAGATCAGCGATGCGTCCAGCGCCGTGCTCATCGCCAGCGGGCAGGCCGTACGTGACCACGGGCTCTCGCCCCGTGCCCGCATCCATCAGATGACGGTGCGCGGCGACAGTCCGATCCTCATGCTCACCGCTCCGATCCCCGCCACGAAGCTCGCGCTGGAGCGCGCGGAGATGCGGGTCTCCGACATCGACCTGTTCGAGGTGAACGAGGCCTTCGCTCCCGTGGTGCTCGCCTGGATGCGCGAGCTCGATGCTCCGCACGAGAGGGTGAACGTCAACGGCGGAGCCATCGCGCTCGGTCACCCCATCGGCGCGACCGGGACCAGGCTGATGACCACGATGCTCAACGAGCTCGAACGCACGGGCGGACGCTACGGTCTGCAGGCCATGTGCGAGGGCGGCGGGGTCGCGAACGTGACCATCGTCGAACGGCTCTGACGCCCCTGATCCCGCGGTGACGACAGAGCGGGCCGCCTCCCGGGGGAGACGGCCCGCTCTGCACGTGCTCGGAGGGTCAGGGGCGGACGAAGCGCACTTCGGTCAGCGTCTCGCCCAGGAACGGCTCGGTGTGCGATGCGCCGTCGAGGTGGAATCCGTTGCGGGTGTAGAACCGGTGCGCGCGAGGGTTGTCCTCGGCGACCCACAGGTACAGCGGCTCGTCCTTCTCCACGGCGGCGTCGAACAGCTTCTGGCCGATGCCGGTGGAGTGATAGGCGTCGAGCAGGTAGATGAAGTAGAGCTCGCGGAACGCCGGAGCGTCCTTGTCGCGGGCGGGGCCGGAGCCGACGAAGCCCACGATCTCCCCGTCGACCAGCGCGGCGTTCATCTTGAACTCGGGGCCCTGCGAGGCCCAGTGCGTCCACAGTTCGGCCATGCGGCGGGGCGAGACCTTCTCCAGCGCCGCCTTGCTGATCAGGTGGTCGTAGGTCTCGTGCCAGCACTGCGCATGCACGCGACCGAGGGCTTCCGCATCCACATCACGGACCGGACGGACGATGACTTCAGGCTGGGCTTCGGCGCTCATGGTCGTGACTCTACGCGCGGCGTCCGCGAAGGGGAAATCGAGGGGATGTCCGATGACACCCTTCCCGCGGTCATGGAGGTTTCGCACAACGATGTTCGCCGATCGTGCACTCCTGGCTACGATCGATGTTCGTGAACGTGATCTGGCGGACCCTCCTGGTGATCCTCGGTGCTCGCCGCCGCGTGCGACGGGGGAAGGCCCTCGACCCCACCGCCGTCGGCAGCATCACCCTGACCACGCTGCCCACCGACATCGACATCCTGCGTCATATGAACAACGGCCGCTACCTGTCGTTGTTCGACCTCGGGCGCTGGGACCTGCTCATCCGCACCGGACTGTTCGATGCGATGAAGGACCGGGGCTGGTATGCGGTCGTCTCCAGCGAGACGATCACGTTCCGCAAGTCGCTGCAGCTCTGGCAGCGGTTCGAGGTGCAGTCGCGTTTCATCGGGCACGACGACAAGGCGCTCTTCATGGAGCACCGCGCCGTCGTGGACGGCGAGGTCTACGCACGGGCGATCGTGCGGGCCAGGATGCTGCGACGCACCGGAGGGACCGTCAGCAACGAGGAGCTTTTCGCGGCCGTGGGCAAGCCGGAGGGTGTTCCGGAGATCGACGCCTGGGTGCACGACTGGGCAGCGGCCTCGGCGCTTCCTCCCGTGCGGGCGAAGGCCCCGAGCGTCTGGGGCTGAGCGTCTGGGGCTGAGTTCGAAAACCCCTAGGGGCTGAGCGGCAGAGGAACGTTCTCTCCGTCCGCACCGGCGCGGTAGCTTAGGCGTGTGCTGGCGATCCTGACGACGACCGGGCGAGTGCTGTGGCGGCACTGGCCTGCGCTGATGGCGTGGTACCTCGCGGGCGTCCTGGTGCACTACGGGGTCACAGAGATCGCCGGCTTCATCGGAGCCTCGTCGGCGACGTTGGGCTTCCTGGTGCTGCCGATCGCGATCCTCGCCCGGCTGGTGAGCCTGGTGGCGATGTTCCTCGTGCTGCGCGACGGTCTGCGCAACCTGCAGGAGGTGGCACCGCTGCCGGAGTCGCCGGTGGAGCGTCGGCGTACTTTCCTCTCGGCCCTTCTCGCCGGCATCCTGCCGTTCTTCGCGGTGTACTGGGCGCAGGGGCTGCTCGGCGAGGACGTGCGGGCTTACTCGCTCCGCGCTCTCGAGGTGCGCAACGGCATCGTGTGGACGGCGAGCGTGAACGGCGAGCCGCCCGTGAGCTCGGACGACACCGTGCTCAACCTGCCGATCAACGTGTGGACCATCGCGATCATCGTGCTCGCGTTCGCCGGTCGATGGGCGTGGTCGAAGTGGTCGCCGAAGCTCGCGGCCTGGTTGTCGCCGGTGGCGGTGTACTTCGAGGTCGTCTGGGTCTTCTTCTCGGTGATGGTGCTCGGCGACATCTTCGACGCGATCAAGGCCTGGGTCGACAGTCGCGCGGCGATGGCGTACCTCGAGACGGTGCGGGAGGGCATCCTCGACGCCGTGGCTCCCCTGCGCTGGCTGTGGGAGGGGATCGGCTGGGTCCTCTCCGAGGCGGGCCCCCTG
>NZ_QOAY01000290.1:4950-7438 GCF_003314775.1 Microbacterium sp. H6
GGCGCCGCTGGCCTGGCTCACGATCGCCGGAGTCGTCTTCGGACAGGCGATCGTCGCCGAGAAGCTGCGCGTCGAGAGTGAACTCGTCTCGCGGTTCCGTCAGCACACGGAGGCGATCCCCAACCCCCTGGTGCGACGGCTGCGCGACCTCGGCGACGAGCTGGGAGCGCGCTTCCGGCCGATCGGTCGCGCCCTGCTGCTGATGTGGCGAGCGGGTCCCCTGCTGGTCGTCTCCTACGCGCTGCTCTACGTGGCGGTGAAGGCGCTCGAATCGGTCCTCGGCTTCGGTGTCACCCGGCTGATCGGACCGCAGGACTACGTGTTCTGGGCGGTCGCGGCCCCGCTCGTCTCCCTCGTGCCGCTCCTGCTCATCGAACCCCTCCGCATCGCCGTGATCAGCGGCGCCTACGACGCCACGCTCGGACGGCTGCGACGTCGCCAGCAGGCGCGGCCGGACGCCTCGGCCTCCACGGAGGCGGAAGCGGAGATGCGTGCCGTCGCGGATGCGGCCGGACTGCTGCCCTCGTCGGTCGATGCGGTGGCAGCCGCTGTGGTCTCGGCGCCGCCTCGTGACGCCGTCGGCGGTCAGGGTTCGAACTCGAACCTCACGAACGAGCCGCCGGCGCGATAGGGCCGGATGTCGACCCAAAACGGGCCCTCCACGTCGGCAGGAACCACGAACGGCACGATCAACTCGTAAGGGCTCGCCTGCTCGCTGAGGCACGTCTCGGGCTCGTCGGCGCTCCAGTCGAGTCCGATCTCGGCGCGCACCGGACTCCACTCCCGCCCCGTCGACTGCTCCACGAGCACGGGAGCCTCGCACCCGACGCCCTCGGCCTCCGGGTCCACGGGCACCGCGACCGCGATCAGCCGCGTCTTCTCCGGTACGTCGAGGCCGGAGACGTCGTCGATCTCCCCGCCGCGGATCGGGCCCCAGGCTGCGCCGGCGAGGTCCGTCGTCTCGTCTTCCGGCACGACCACCGGGGCGACCGCGCGGGCACCGAACCCGAAGTACTGGTACCACTCCTGCCAACCCACGGCGGCCGCCGTCGCGGGCACGAGGAGGGCGAGTGCGATCAGGGCGACGGTGTTGCGCCGCCACCAGGAATCGCGCTTCGTCGGAACAGCTGCGGCTGCGGGGTCTTCCTGAGGGGCGGGAGGAAAGAGCGGAGGAGGGATCGTCATCGCGCCCACCCGTTCTCGACCAGGAGCACCTCGGCCTCGACGGGGAGAGTCGCCAGGTCGATCGGCAGGTCGATCACGCCGTCGCGCAGCACCTCGAAGCCGCCCGATCCCGGCACGCCCAGGCGCAGGGTGGCCCTGTCACCCACGACGTCGTCGGGGAGCTCGAACGCCAGACTGCCGCTGCGGGGAACCGCGGTGACCAGACGCTGAGCGAGGAAGGTGGTTCCGCGATCCGTGGCGCTGAACGTGCGCTCGCCGATCGTGAGCTCGGCGAGCCTGAGGGTGCTCAACCGCTGCGTGACCCCGCTCGCGGCGTCGAGGTCGATCACGAGCCAGGTGCCCTCGGCGGACCAGCCCTCGGCATCGGTGACCCGATTCGTGAGATGGACATCGGTCACGGTCGCGACGAGGTTGCGTGTGACGGCCTCCTCGCCGATCTGCGCGACCGCGGGGAAGGGGGCATCCGGAGCGTCGTCGGGGAGCGTGACCTTGACGAGGACCCACGCGCACGCGAGCAGCGCCGTGGTGAGCAGCCAGACGAGCACGTGCTTCTTCATCCGGCGCTCACCTCCTCGATCGTGGTCGTCAGCGTCGCGCCGACGCGGGGATCGTTCCAGTAGTCGCCGCGGATCAGGCTCTGCCCGACGTAGTGGTCGGAGTCGGGGAGGGTGAGCGAGACCTCGTCGCCGTCGCGGAAGTCGTCCGGTCCCACGGCCCAGGTGATCAGCACACGGGCCGGAACGTCGGGCTGGAGCGTGGGCGCGAGCTTTCCGTCGTCGGCGCGCGACACCACCCCCTTGGCATCGAGCCCTTCGATGCGGATGCCGTCCAGGAGAGGAGACACCTTCGCGGGTGATCCGGAAGCACGCGGCTGCGAGAAGGTGTTCACCACGTCCACGGTCACGACGAGCAGGCGCTCCCCCTTCTCCTCGTCGGGATAGATCGCCGCCATTCCGCGCTCGTCGCGCAGCTCGACGCCCACCACGGTCATCTCGAATTCGGAGCCGGAGAACGTCTCGCCGATCGTGAGATCGGGGATCGGGTCGACCGCGGCGGCCTCGAGGCCGCCGAACAGGGCGGTGGTCGCCAACAGCGCCGCCCCCGCGCCGGTGATCAACCACGAGGTCGGGATGAGGTCGATGCTGCGCCGCGCCCACCCCAGCACCTTCGCGCGGGCTCCCGCGTTCGAGGCGGTGACCTCCGCCTCACCGCGCGATGCGGAGGTCCTGTCGGGCGGGGTCGTGGTCACGGCAACAGCTTAGGACCGCGCCGTTCGGCGGTGCGGCATGATTCGCACCCCGCC
>NZ_QOAY01000018.1:0-206 GCF_003314775.1 Microbacterium sp. H6
GGGCCGGGCCGCCTCGGGCAGGCTGTGGGCCTGCGACATCCGCTGCACGACGGGATCGACGCCGTCACGGCAGGCCAGCAGCACGGGGCGCGGGCGGAACTCTGGCTGGGGCCGCAGCGCGACGACGTGGTGAGCGGTCCTCGGGTCGGAGTGGCAGGCGTCGCGGGGACCGCGGCATTCCCGTGGCGCTTCTGGATCGAAGCGGA